>NZ_JAOCLK010000011.1:0-111240 GCF_029845265.1 Ectopseudomonas oleovorans | reverse complement strand
ACCGGCGAAGCGCTGATCCAGATAGGCGATGATCGCCTTGGACTCGTACAGCCAGGTGCTCTGGCCGTTTTCCTCGATGCGCAGGCACGGCACCTTGATGCGGCCGCCGTGCTGCTCCAGTGCCTGACGATGTTCGGCGTTGTTCTTGGCGTCGCGCAGTTGCACCGGCAGGTTGAGGCGGTGCAGGCTGCGCCTGACCTTGACGCAGAACGGGCAGGCGTGGAACTGGTACAGCGCCAGGTTGGCCGTGGCGCGCTCGACCTCGGCTTGCGCCTCGGGGCTGCGCTTTAGCTTGCGCGGGCGGCTGATCCAGTCGGCGAACACGACGAGCTGACCCAGGCCGATACGAAGGGCTTTGAGCAACATCTTTCTAACTCCTGAACGGGCATGCCGCGGGCGGCACTGCAAATGATCTTTGCGGCGTGCCCACCCTCATCCGGCGCTTCGCGCCACCTTCTCCCGGTGGGAGAAGGGTCATCGAAGAAGGCGTCGCTACGCGACTTTCACGCTAAACGGCGACGGCCGTTCACCGAAGTGAGCGGCCGTCGTCTTGAGTGGTGTCAACGAACCAGATTGAGGAATTCGCCGCGGGTCGCCGGGTTGCTGCGGAATTCGCCGAGCATCACCGAGGTGACCATGGAGGAGTTCTGCTTCTCCACGCCACGCATCATCATGCACATGTGCTGCGCTTCGATGACCACTGCCACGCCGAGTGCGCCGGTGACCTGCTCAATTGCTTCGGCGATCTGCCGGCTGAGGTTTTCCTGGATCTGCAGGCGGCGGGCGTACATGTCGACGATGCGCGCTACCTTGGACAGGCCGAGCACCTTGCCGTTGGGAATGTAGGCAACATGGGCCTTACCGATGAACGGCAGCAGATGATGCTCGCACAGCGAATACAGCTCGATGTTCTTGACCAGCACCATCTCGCTGTTGTCGGAGCTGAACAGCGCGCCGTTGGTGACCTCTTCCAGCGTCTGCTGGTAGCCACGGCAGAGGTACTGCATGGCCTTGGCGGCGCGCTTGGGCGTGTCCAGCAGGCCTTCGCGGGAAACGTCCTCGCCAAGCTGGCCAAGGATCGCGGTGTACTGTTGTTCCAGGGACATGGAAAATCCTGTTGGGTATCGAATGGGCGCAGGGTAGGGCGCCGACAGGGGCCTGGCAAGAGTGCCAGGTTCTCTGATTACTCGTCGCGACCATCCATCATGGTGCGCTTGAGGATGATGTATACCGCGCCGGTGCCGCCGTGCTTGGCCAGGCAGGAGCTGAACCCCAGCACCTGCGGGTGCTGGCGCAGCCAGGTGTTCACATGGCTTTTGATCATCGGTTTGCGCCCATCCATGCGCACCGCCTTGCCGTGGGTGACGCGTACGCAGCGAATCTCCAACTTGGTGGCTTCGGCGAGAAACTCCCACAGCGTGTCGCGCGCTTTCTCGACGCTCATGCCGTGGAGGTCGAGGCTGCCGTCGAACGGAATCTGGCCCAGCTTGAGCTTGCGCATCTGACCGTCCTGCACGCCGTTGCCGGCCCAGTACAGCGGGTCTTCAGCGCCAACGTCGATGACGAACTGGTCGGACAGCCCGTCCACCTTGATCTCGCCCTGGCTGATGGTTGCAGCCTGGCGCAGGGTGTTGAACTGTTTACGGTCAGTTTTGGGTTTGCCGGTATCGGCGCGGTCGTGCTTGATCGGCTTGACGCCGCGCAGCTCGGCCTGGAACAGGGAAAAGTCGTCGTCTTGCATCGGTGGCTCCGCGAAACAGGCTGGCATTTTACCCAAATGCCGGCCGTGTAAGCGTAGAAAGACGAATTTGTAGGAGCCCGCTTGCGGGCGATCATCAATTCGATTGAAGAAGAGCATCACCGGCAAGCCGGCTCCTACGGTTTTTGGTGCTGTGTTTTCGGGTGATCAGTCGCGCTTTTTCATCAATGATGGCGACAGGCTCAGATCGCTGGGGCGACGCAGGCGTCTGCGGCAGCGACGCCAGAAAGCGATCCCGGCCCACAACAGGAACAGGCCGAGCAGCAGCAGGACGGTGGCCTCGCCGGTGGAGTCGTTGAGCGTACCCAGTACCGGCGCGCGGCCTGCCAGCGAGGCGACACCCGCCATCGCCAGCAGAATGCCGAAGGCAGCGAGCAGGGCGCCCAGGCCGGCTCCGATACGCAGGCGCCAGTTTTTCGGCGGGCGTGGACGCAAGCGGCGTGCATCGAAATCGTCGGACAGCTTCATTCCGATTTCCTTTGGCTTATCCTCGGTATGACCGGCTGGTCGCGTCCGGGTTCCGCAGTGCTGGCGATACTGCTTCAGGTTTCACACCAGCGATTTGGCGTGCGGCACCAAGGTGGCGAAATTGTCGGCCAAGGCGATCATCTCGATGCGGTGCACCTCGGCGGCGGCGATCACGCTGCCATCCGGTGCAGGCAGGTCGCGGGTAGCGCAGGCAGCATCGACCAAGGTACAGCGATACCCGTAGTCCTTGGCTGCGCGCACGGTGGTGCTGACGCTCGAATGGGTCATGAAGCCGCAGACGATCAGGTCAAGATGGCCGAGCGCCTGCAGGCGGTCATGCAGCTCGGTACCAGCGAAGGCGTTGGGCAGGCGTTTTTCCACCACGATTTCGCCTGCCAGTGGCGCTGCCTCCGGTAGATGACGACCGCGCGGGCCGCTGGGGTCGAGCAGGCCGCCGGGAATGCCGAGGTGTTTGACGTGAACGATGTCGGCACCGGCACTGCGCGCTGCTGCCAGCAGGCTGGCGATCTCTGCCAGTGCGGGGGCCAGGCCCGGCAGCGCGAGGACGCCGCTGCGGTACTCTTCCTGGGCATCGATGATCAGCAGGGTCGCATTGTTCAGGCTGGCCGGTGCGTGGCCACGACCGGTGAGCTGGAACATGGTTTGCGGATGGGACATCTCGGGCTCCTGGCTGATGGTGATAATGTGCCATTGTCCGCTTGCCAGGGCGCTCTGTGAACCTCTATCTGCGCCAAGGCTTGCTCGGTGCATTTTGCCGGAGCAGAATCGGAACTGCCCTGAAGGACTCAGGGTCGTACGCAAAAGGAGTTGCCATGTCACTTTTGTCGCAGTTTTCCCCGCATTTCTGGCTTCTGTTCTCCATCGCCGTGGCCATCGCCGTTCTGCGCGAGCTGCGCCGTCCTGATGACGATGCACTGCGCAAGAAGCGCGAGCGCTCATGAATGTTCGTTAACCGCTCATTCATGCGCTGGCCACCCGCACTGGGCTAAACTTCCGCACTTTTCACCCGGAGGCCGCCCGTGACTGCTCTCACTACCCGTTTACGTACCCTGCGTGATTACATCCGCTGGGCCGTCAGTCGTTTTCAGGCCGAGCAACTGTTCTTCGGCCACGGCACCGACAATGCCTGGGATGAAGCGCGTCAGCTGGTGCTCGGCGCGCTGCACCTGCCTTGGGAAATCTCCGACGCCTATCTCGATTGCCGCCTGGAAGACGACGAGCACGCTCACCTGCAGACGCTGCTCAAGCGCCGCATCGAAGAGCGCGTACCCACCGCCTACCTGCTCGGCGAAGCCTGGTTCTGCGGTTTGCCCTTCGTCGTCGATGAGCGTGTGCTGGTGCCGCGCTCGCCGATCGCCGAGCTTATCGACCGTCACTTCGCCCCCTGGTTGCCAACCGAGCCGGCGCGCATTCTCGATCTGTGCACCGGTTCTGGCTGCATCGGCATCGCCTGCGCCTACGAATTCCCCGAAGCGGAAGTGGTGCTGGGCGATCTGTCGTTCGACGCGCTGGAGGTGGCCAACCTCAACATCGAGCGTCATGGCCTGGAGGAGCGCGTGTACTGCGTGCAGGGTGATGGCTTCGCCGGGTTGCCGGGGCAGCGTTTCGACCTGATCGTCTCCAACCCGCCTTATGTCGACGCCGAGGATTTTGCCGACATGCCGGCCGAGTACCAGCACGAGCCGGAGATGGGCCTGGCCTGCGGCAATGATGGCCTGGATCTGGTGCGACGCATGCTGGCTGAAGCGGCCGATCACCTGACCGAGCGTGGCGTGCTCATCGTCGAAGTGGGCAACAGCCAGGTGCATGTCGAAGCGCTGTACCCGGAAGTGGATTTCACTTGGTTGGACTTCCAGCGCGGCGGGCATGGTGTGTTCCTGCTGGCGGCCAAGCAGTGTCGCGAGCATCAGGCACTGTTTCGTTCGCGTATCGAAGGCTGATTCGCCGGTGCGCACCAAGGGCTGTTAGAGCGTAGGGCTAAGGCTGATCAGATAAGTTCTTTACCCCTCTCACTTACAGTGGAGGGGGCACTTTCTGTAGGAGCCAGCTTGCTGGCGATGCTTTTTATGGCGGATCGCCGGCAAGCCGGCTCCTACAAGGACCGAGGGCAACGGCTCAACTGAATGGCATTACTTTACGGGCTGATTTTTCGCGGCTTCCGCCGCAATGGATCAGCGTGTGGCGATCCAGATCAGCAACCCCGCCTGAAACAGGCTGAACGCCACCAGGCAGGTGATGGTGAAGCGCAGGCCACTGTCGTCACGCTTGAGACGCTCGAGCCGATCTTCCAGCTTGCGCAGTTTGACGTCCTGCTGCTGCAGCGTCTGGTCGGCCTGCTGCAGCATCGCCGCGGCGTCCAGCAACTCGATGATCTGTACCTTCTCTGCATGCCAGTCGCCATGCAGCGAGCTGACGCGCGGTGCGCTGTAGAAGGGCTTGAGTTGCAACGGGTCGCTGTACTCGATGGTGAAACCCTGCGCCTTCAGCGCGTGGTCACGGCGGGCGCGGGCGGCGTCGTTGAAATTGTCCTTGGTCGGCAGGGCGGCGCCCTCGACCTGGTAGTGCGCGTACTGCTTGCGCGCCCAGGCAATGCCCTGAGCCATGAGAAAACGCCCCAGGCCGCGATTGGCCGGTTCTACGCTGAGGCCCTTGTCCGGGCCGAAGCGAACTTCCTTGCGCTGATGGTCGGCCCAGACCTCCAGCAGGTTTTGCTGGCGATGCAGGCGCTGGCCGGGCACCTGGATGGTCAGGCGCAGCAGGCTCGTGTCTTTGGCGTGGCGTTCCACCCGGCCAAGCTGGACGAAGCGCAGCGGCCGCGGACCGGTTTCCCGGTCGACGGGCAGTGGCGCCAGACGCAGCAGGCTGAATTGCTCGGCTGGCAGGTCCGCCCAGGGATGCGGCGCGGCAGGCGTTTCGCTTGTCGCAGCTTCGGCATCTGGCGCTGGTGCCTGCGGGGCTGGGTTTTCGCTCATGGGCGTCCTGTGTACCGTTCGGTGGCCTTCGATGCGTTATCGGCCATTTTCCTCAGTACTGGAGCGAATGAAGGACAGGATCCGTTCGCCCAGCGCACGGGCCAAGGGTAGCTGCGGATCGTCGTAGGACGCCAGCTGTTCGTTCCAGGGCGCCGGGGTGATGCGCATCACGTGGTTCATGCCGGCGATCATCGCCAGTTCGGCATCGGGCTTGGCCTGCTTGAGGGCTTCGGCGTTGTCGGGGCTGACCTGGGCATCGTGGGTGCCTTGCACGATCAAGGCGGGGATCTGCAGCGCGGCGAAGTTCTCCGCCGGGTCCTGGCGCAGCAGGCTGATCAGGTAGGGCTGCACGCTGGGGCGATAGATCGCTTGCAGTTCCTTGGGCACCTCGGGCTGCAGCTTGCCGCGGATCAGGTTGGCGAGGATGTGCCTGCTCTCGGCCAGGAGCGGCGGCGGCAGGCGCATGGCCAGCTGCATATCCAGCACCTGGCCAACGGGGTAGGCGGGGCCGGCGATGGACACCAGTGCATCGGCCTGGCTGGCGGGCGCGGCCAGACTGGAGATCAGTGCGCCCTCGCTGTGACCGATCAGGATCAGTCGATCAAAACGCGGATCGTCCCTGAGCAGCTTGGCCCAGCCTTCGACATCGGCCACGTAACGCTCGACGCTGAGGTCCTTTTCGTCCGGCGTGGCAGCGCGGCTGGCGGCGACGCCGCGCTTGTCGTAACGCAGGCTGGCGATGCCATTGCGCGCCAGGACCTGGGCCAGCTTCTTCAGTGCATCGTTATGGCCGCCCTCGGGGTTGTTGCCATTGCGGTCGGTGGGGCCGGAGCCAGCGATCAGCAGCGCCACTGGCACCGGCTTGTCGCTTTGCGGCACCAGCAGGCTGCCGTACAGGGTGCCCTGGTCGGTGTCGAGGCTGATGGGTGATTGCTGGGTGGTGTTGGCCTGAGCCAGGCCGGTGATCAGGGTGAGGGACAAGAGTAGAGCTCGTAGCATGATGGGAACAAGGTAGTGGCAGACTGGCGTTGGACGCGTTCGGCTGGCCAAGGTTCGGGCACTTCTAAAAACTAGCTGCGTTATCATCACTGCGTTAGAAAACAGGCTCAAATGCTCATTTACAGCCCGTAAACTCCGCTTTTCGCCTGTTTTCAGCCTTGTGCTGACTGCCTCGCTTACGTTTTTAGAAATGCCCGTTCGGGGTGAACTGCAAGTTATCGGCAGGTATACTCGCCCACCTTGTGAATCGGGCCTGCGCAGCGCCGGGCCTGAGCTGAATTTCGCGGAGCGTCTTCCCATGTCCGGCAATACCTACGGCAAGCTGTTCACCGTCACCACCGCTGGCGAAAGCCATGGCCCGGCGCTGGTCGCCATCGTCGACGGTTGCCCGCCTGGTGTCGAGATTACTCTGCAAGACCTGCAGCGCGACCTCGATCGCCGCAAGCCTGGCACCAGCCGCCACACCACGCAGCGCCAGGAAGACGACGAGGTGGAAATCCTCTCCGGCGTGTTCGAGGGCAAGACCACCGGCTGCTCCATCGGCCTGCTGATCCGCAACACCGACCAGAAGTCCAAGGACTACTCGGCGATCAAGGATCTGTTCCGCCCGGCCCACGCCGACTACACCTACCACCACAAGTACGGCATCCGCGACTACCGTGGCGGCGGCCGCAGCTCGGCGCGCGAAACTGCCATGCGTGTGGCGGCCGGCGCCATCGCCAAGAAGTTCCTGGCCAGCCAGGGCATCGTCATCCGTGGCTACATGAGCCAGCTCGGCCCCATCGAGATCCCGTTCAAGACCTGGGACAGCGTCGAGCAGAACGCCTTCTTCAGCCCCGACCCGGACAAGGTGCCGGAGCTGGAGGCCTACATGGATCAGCTGCGCCGTGACCAGGATTCGGTCGGCGCGAAGATCACCGTGGTCGCCGAAGGGGTGATGCCGGGCCTCGGCGAGCCGATCTTCGACCGCCTCGACGCCGAACTGGCCCATGCGCTGATGAGCATCAACGCGGTCAAGGGCGTGGAGATCGGCGCCGGCTTCGCCTGCGTCGCCCAACGTGGCACCGAGCACCGCGACGAGCTGACTCCGGAGGGCTTCCTCTCCAATAACGCTGGCGGCATTCTCGGTGGTATTTCCAGTGGCCAGCCGATCGTTGCCCACCTGGCGCTCAAGCCGACCTCCAGCATCACCACGCCGGGGCGCTCCATCGACGTCGACGGTAACCCGGTGGATGTGATCACCAAGGGCCGTCACGACCCCTGCGTGGGCATTCGTGCCACGCCGATCGCCGAGGCGATGATGGCCATCGTGCTGATGGATCACCTGCTGCGTCACCGCGCGCAGAACGCCGACGTGCGCGTCACCACACCGGTGCTGCCACAGCTGTGACCTGGGCGCGTGCGGCCCTGCCTTACTGGCGGCTGTCCGGCTTCTACTTCTTCTACTTCGCTCTGCTCGGGGGTACGGCGCCGTTCCTGGCGCTGTACTTCGACCACCTGGGCTTTTCTCCGGCGCGGATCGGCGAGCTGATCGCCATTCCCATGCTGATGCGCTGTCTGGCACCGAACCTGTGGGGCTGGCTGGGTGACCACACCGGGCAGCGCCTGTTGATCGTACGTTTCGGCGCGCTGTGCACCCTGGTCTGCTTCGCCGGCATCTTCTTCAGTCAAAGCTACGCCTGGCTGGCGCTGATCATGGCCACGCACGCCTTCTTCTGGCATGCGGTGCTGCCGCAGTTCGAGGTCATCACCCTGGCCCATCTGCGCGAGCAGGCGGCGCGCTACAGCCAGATTCGCTTGTGGGGGAGCATCGGCTTTATCGTCGCCGTGGTCGGCCTCGGCCTGCTGTTTGAGTGGCTGAGTCTGGATGCCTATCCGGCAGCGCTGCTGGTGATCATGGCCGGTATCGTCGTCAGCAGTTTCTGGGTGCCCAATGCACAGCCTGTGCTGCGCCCGAGCACGCTGGAGCCGGAAGGCTTTGTGCGCCAATTGCGTCGCCCCGGCATCCTCGCGTTTTACCTCAGCGTCGGGCTGATGCAGTTGAGCAACGGCCCGTACTACACCTTCCTCACTCTGCACCTGGAGGGCGTTGGCTACAGTCGTGGCGCCATCGGGTTGTTCTGGGCCTTGGGGGTGGCGGCGGAGATCCTGCTGTTCCTGGTCATGGCGCGACTGCTGCAGCGCTACTCGCTGCGCGCGGTACTGCTGGCCAGCTTCCTGATCACCGCCATGCGCTGGCTGCTGCTGGGCGGTCTGCCCCAGTACCTGCCGGTGCTGCTGCTGGCGCAGTGCATGCACGCCGCCACCTTCGGCGCGTTCCATGCTGCCTGTATCCACTTCGTGCAGCGCAGTTTTGCGGACCGCCAGCAGGGGCAGGCCCAGGCGCTCTATGTCAGCCTGGCCGGCATCGGCGGTGCGTTGGGCGCGCTATATGCCGGTTACAGCTGGAAGGGCCTGGGCCCGGCCTGGACCTTCGCCATCGCCAGTCTGGTAGCCTTGCTGGCAGCCTTCATCATTGCCACCCGTCTGCCGCCCGAGCGACCCTGAATCGAGTGAACCCTCCATGAGCAGTCTCGCCGTCTACCCGCACACCTCCCCGGAACTGCCGAACAAGGTTCTCAACCACGCCGACGATATCGCCAGCACCCTGTCCGCGGTGGACATCGACTATCGCCAGGTGGAATTGCCGGCTGCGTTGCGCCCCGGCTGTGAGCAGGCCGAGTTCGACGCTGCCTATGGTCTGTGGCTGCAGGCGTTCATGGGCAAGGAAGGCCATGTGCAGCAGGAGCTGTTCAACCTGCAGCGCAACCATCCGCAGAAACTGGAGTTGCGCGCTCGGTATTTGGACGAGCAAGTGCAGTCTAGCGCCAGTACCTGGTTGTTCCTGGGTGGTTTCGCCCAGCTCAGCGTGCATCTGGATGGCTACGTGTATGTGCTGCAGGGGGAGCGTGGCGACCTGCTGACGCTGCCGGCCGGCACTCGTCACTGGTTCGACCTAGGTGAAGAACCGCACGTGCTGGCTCTGCGCCTGAGCCTTGGCGACGAGACGCCAGAGCGGACGGGCGACGATATCGCCAGCCGCTTTCCGCGCCTGGGGGACTGAGGGAACCCCAGCCAATCAACGACTATCCTATGCAGGCAACCTTTCAGACAGGAGTGTCGTCATGGGTTCCACCTTCAATGGGCTGCTCGGCCTGGTCATCCTGGCCCTGGATATCTGGGCCATCATCAACGTGGTCAAAAGCAACGCGGAAACTGGAATCAAGATTCTATGGATTCTGCTGATCGTGCTGTTGCCTGTAATCGGCCTGATCATCTGGGCGCTGATGGGGCCGCGCGGCAACGTCAGAATATGAGGCGTCTGTGGCTGCTGGTCTTGGCGCTGCTGCCGCTGTTCAGTGTGGCAGCAGATAACGCCGACGCCTGGCAGGCATTGCGCGAAGGTCGTGCGCTGATACTCATGCGTCACGCCACCGCGCCGGGTACGGGCGACCCGGCGAACTTTCGCCTGGGACAATGCGAAACCCAGCGCAACCTCAACGCTCAAGGGCGTGCCGAGGCCCGGCGCTGGGGCGAGTTGCTCGCGCGTCAGGGGATCGAACAGCCGCGGCTTCTCAGCAGTCGCTGGTGCCGCGCGCTGGACACGGCCAGCAACATGCAGCGCGGCCCGGTACAACCATTCGCGGCGCTGGATTCGTTCTTCGGCAAGCCCGAGGATGGTGCCGAGCAGACCGCCGAGCTGATTCGCTCGGTCAACCAACTGCCTGCTGGCGCGCCGTTGGTGCTGGTTTCCCATCAGGTCAATATCACCGCCCTGACCGGCATCTTTCCGGCGTCGGGCGAAGGGCTGATTCTGGCTTTGCCCCTGCGTCCGCGTGCAGAGCCTCTGGCGCGCATACCCGCGCCCTAGGGTGTGTACGAAAAGTCGTCGAGCGAAGGTCAGGCGATACCGATGGCGGCCCCGCAAAAACGGGTGAGGAACGGACTGGGCTTGCACTCGAGTTTACGAGCTGTAAATGAGCATTCGACCGGGCTGGCGTTCCAGCCCGTTTTTAACGAAGCATCACTGAGCGCAGGCACTTTTCGTACAGAGCCTAGGCTACAAAGCCAGTTGCGCCTGCGTTGGCTGCAATACACCCTCGAGTTCCAGCAACTGCTGCTTGCGCGGCAGGCCACCGGCATAACCGGTCAGGCTGCCGTCCCGGCCGATCACGCGATGGCAGGGCACGATGATGGAGATGGGGTTGGCGCCATTGGCCGTCCCCACCGCGCGTACGGCCTGCGGTCTGCCGATGACATTGGCCAGCTCCGAATAGCTGCAGGTGCGACCGTAGGGTATGGCCAACAGCGCCTGCCAGACCGCCTGCTGAAATGCTGTGCCCCTCGGCGCCAGGCGCAATTCGAACTGACGGCGCTTGCCGGCGAAGTATTCATCGAGCTGGCTGCACACGGCGTCCAGCTCGCGGCCAGCGGGCTGCCAATGGTCTTCGATGCGCCAGGGCCGGCTGTCCAGCTCCATCAGCAGCAGTTGCAGGCCGCTGTCGTCGGCTGCGATCAGCAGCGGACCGACGGGGCTGTCGTGGTAGCGGTAATGCATGACTCAGCCTCCCGAATAGTTATGCCAGAGATGCGCCGCCGCATAAGCGCGCCACGGGCGCCAGGCTTCCGCGCGTGTTTTCAGGCGGCGCGCATCGATACCTTCCGTTCCCCATACCGGCGCCTTGAGCAAACCCAGGTCGCTGGCGGGAAAGGCGTCGGCCTCACCGAACGCGCGCAGGGCGATGTACTCGGCTGTCCACGGGCCGATGCCTGGCAGGGCGCATAGCTGCTCGATCAGGGCTGCACTGCCGTCGGCCAGATGCAGTTTCAGACCGCCATCGGCAATGCGCGCGGCGAAATGTTGCAGGCACTGCACACGTTTGCCGGGCATGCCGATGCCGCTCAGGTCGGCCTCGGCAAGCGCCTGTGGCGAGGGGAACAGATGGCTGATGCCCAGCGTTTCTGGCGTCTCGATCCGTGCGCCGACACGCTGTACCAGGCGCCCGACTATGGTGACCGCCGCCTTGACCGTGACCTGCTGGCCGACGATGGCGCGCACCGCCTGTTCGAACGGATCGAACGCCACCGGCAGGCGCAGGCCGGGATTGCGCTGCAGCAGCGGGGCGAGCAGTTCATCAGTGCTCAGGTGCAGGGCAATCGCCTCGGGCTCGCTGTCGAGGTCGAACATGCGCCGCACGCGCTGTTCGAGTTGATCGAGATGTGCGGGCGAGGCCAGGCGGCAGCGCAGTTCCAGCGCGTTCTGCCCTGGCAGCGGGGCAACCCGAAACCAGCCGGGTGTGCCGTCGATGCTGAAGCCGCGGCTGTAGCTGTCCGCGCTCAGTGACTCCAGCCCGGGAATCGCGCGCAGGGCGAAGTGGCTGTGGAACTGTTGCCAGTCCCAGGGCGGTTGGTAGGGCAGAAGCAGCGTGATGATATTCATGGCTGGCACCCTAGCGCGGCGTTTGCGCCTTGTCAGCGAGAAGATGACTTTCAAACCTCGGCACGCCCGCGAAGGCTGCCTGGACGCGACTCCGATGGATCGTTACGCCGACCGCTCGTAGGGTGGATCGGAATGCCGAGCACTCGTAGCGCCAGCTCGTAGGGTGGACTCAGGAGCGCCAGCGAACAGTCCACACATAGTGCCTACCGTGATGGCGTACTGCTTCCGAGCGGCCGGCGTCCCGGTACGCCCTACACCAACGCTTCCCGTTGATAACGCCCCGGCGTTACGCCTTTCCAGCGCTTGAAGGCGTGGATGAAGTTTGACAGTTCTCCATAACCCAGGCGCTCGGCAATCTCTTCCAGGCTCAGGCCGCCGGCGGCCAGCAGCTCTTCGGCCAGCGCCTGGCGCACTTCGTCCTGCAGGGCACGGAAGCTCGTGTCTTCTTCGATCAGGCGCCGGCGCAGGGTGCGGCTGCTCAGGTGCAGGCGCTCTGCGACCTGTTCCATGTCGGCGATCTGTCCCGGCGACTGCAACAGCAACTGACGCACCCGTCCGGCCAGGCCCTGATGCCATTGATGGCGCGCCAGCAACGCCTGGCATTGCTGTTCACAGGCGCTGACCAGTTGCGGGTTGGCTCGTGGCAGTGGGTTGTCCAGCAAATCGGCGGCAAAACCCAGGCGATTGTGCGCCGCGCCGAAGCGCGGCACCTGGCCGAAGGCGGCGATAAAGGGTGAGACGTCAGCCGGTGCAGGCTGGCGCAGCTCCACGGTCAGCAATTGCAGCGTGCTGCCCAGCAGCTCGCGCACGACCACCAGGGCACCGAGCATGTCGCGCTGCACGATGAAGTCATGCAGCGCCGGGGGCAGGGCGCTGTCGTCGAAACTCAGGCTGGCGATGGCGTCATCCACGCTAAGACTGATGCGGGTGAAGGCATAGGTCAGGCCGTGATAGCGCAGGCCAAGTTCGGCGGCCTGGCGCACCGTGGCGCTGCTGAGAATGGCGTAACCCCAGGCCCCGTAGGTGGTCAGGTGGTAGCGCCGACCGGCCTGAAGGCCAAGGTCTTCGACTGCGGGTAGTGCCTCGACCAGGTTGGCGATCAACTGCAGCTCACGCTGCGCTTCGATTTCCCCGTTCAGGCTGGCCAACTGCACCGGGCTGAGCCCCGTTTCATGCAGGCACCTGTCCAGGCTCAGGCCAAGATCGAGCCCCAGCTGCGTGAGCAACTGAATGCTGGTGATGCTGCGGCGTGCTGGCCAGGGGGATGACATAGATTGTCCGAAAATCACAATATCCTGGCCGACTATGCCATAACCCGGGCAGGGCGAGGCAAGTAGCATCTGCTCATCGCCATACACGGGTCACTACAATGCACAACAACCCCCGTACGAACGCGCCCTGGCGCGTGTTGATCATCGGCAGCGGCTTTGCCGGTCTGGGCCTGGCCATGCAGTTGCGCAAGGCCGGTGAGGACGACTTCCTGTTGCTGGAAAAGGCCGGCGAGGTCGGCGGTACCTGGCGCGACAACAGCTATCCAGGCGCCGCCTGCGATGTGCCTTCGCACCTGTATTCCTTTTCCTTCGAGCCCAAGCACGACTGGTCGCGCAAGTTCGCACCACAGGCGGAAATCCACGCCTACATCCTGCAGTGCGTGGAGAAACACCGGCTGCGCCCGCACATCCGTCTGAACAGCGAAGTGCTCGGCGCCGAGTTCGATGCCGCGCGCGGCATTTGGCGTGTCGAGCTGGCAGGGGGCGCATTGATCGAAACGCAGGCGCTGGTCAGTGCCTGCGGCCAGCTCAATCGGCCGGCCTACCCGAAACTGCCCGGCCTGGAGCATTTTCGCGGCGAGGCTTTTCATTCGGCGCGCTGGCGCCATAATCTGGATCTGACCGGCAAGCGCGTGGCGGTAATCGGCACCGGCGCTTCGGCGATCCAGTTCGTGCCGCAGATCCAGCCTAAGGTCGCCAGCCTGAGCCTGTTCCAGCGCTCGGCTGCCTATGTGCTGGCCAAGCCGGATCGTGCCTATCGACCCTGGGAGATTGCTCTAAAACAGCGTTTGCCCCTGCTGCAACGCGCCGACCGCCTCCTGCAATACCTGCATCACGAGGGCCGTGCGCTGGCCTTTATCCGCTTCCCCTGGCTGATGCGCCTGTTCCGCCACAGCTTCACCCGTCACCTGCAGCGGCAGATGCCCGATGCCGGCAAGCGTGAGCGGTTGCAGCCGAACTACCCCATGGGCTGCAAGCGTATCCTGATCAGCAACGACTACTTCCCGGCACTGGCGCAGGCCAATGTCGAGATCG
Source organism: Ectopseudomonas oleovorans (assembly GCF_029845265.1). NCBI lineage: Bacteria > Pseudomonadati > Pseudomonadota > Gammaproteobacteria > Pseudomonadales > Pseudomonadaceae > Ectopseudomonas > Ectopseudomonas oleovorans. The sequence goes on along the minus strand of NZ_JAOCLK010000011.1, from coordinate 97,236 downwards.
TCGACTCGGCGATTCGCGAAGTGCGCGAGCAGTCGCTGGTGACGGCCGATGGTCGTGAGCATCCCTGCGATGTGCTTATCTACGGCACCGGTTTCACCGCCACCGATTTCCTCGCGCCGATGCACATTCGCGGCCTCGATGGGCTGGAGCTGAATCAGGCCTGGAAGGGGGGCGCCGAGGCCTACAAGGGCATCAGCGTCAGCGGTTTTCCCAACCTGTTCCTGCTCTACGGGCCGAACACCAACCTCGGCCACAACTCCATTCTCTATATGCTCGAGAGCCAGTACGCCTACGTACTGGGCTGCCTGCAGGCGCTGCGCGAACAGGGGCTGCGTTATCTCGATCTGCGCCCGACGGTGCAGCGCAGTTACAACGCCGATCTGCAGCAGGCGACTCATCGAACGATATGGGAACAGGGCTGCGACAGCTGGTACAAGACCGCGACCGGCAAGAACACCAACAACTGGCCGGGGTTCACCTTTACCTATCGCCTCATGACCCGTACTCCGGAGCTTGCCGACTATGACTGCGTCCGCTGACTTCAAAGCCCCAGCCGCCGAGCAGATGCTGCTGCGCGGCCTGTTGCGCGGCTTTCTGCGCTTGTTCTTCCGTGGCCTGGTACGGCCGCCGATGCCGGTGGCCGGGCAGCGTCGTGTGCTGCGTGCGCTCACCGCCATCACCCTGACGCCGCGCGGCGTCAGCCGCAGCGCCGATACCCTGGCCGGGCGCCCTTGCGAGTGGCATCGACCGCCTGTCAGCAGCGGCAGCGTGCTGCTCTACTTGCACGGCGGCGCCTTCATGATCGGCGGACCAGACACGCACCGAGGCATCTGCGCCAGCCTGGCCAAACGCGCTGCTCTGGAGGTCTGTGCGCTGGACTACCGCCTGGCGCCGGAGTATCCCTATCCGGCGGCGCGCGATGATGTGGTGGCGGCTTACCAGGCATTGTTGGAGGTCGGCTATAGGCCCGAACAGATCGCCATTGGCGGCGACTCGGCCGGCGGCAACCTGAGCCTGGTCGGCTGCCTGCGCATCATCGAACTCGGCCTGCCGCCGCCCGCCGCCCTGGTGTGCTTCTCGCCGGTCACCGATTTCACTGGCGAGCAGATGCACGAGCCGCACGCCGGCGATCCGCTGATCCACCCCAGCTGGATCGAACAGGCTGCCGATCTGTATTGCCCGGCTGACCTGCCGCGCAACGACCCGGGCATGTCACCGGTGTTCGCCGACCTCAGCCAACTGCCGCCGACGCTGATTCAGGTGGGCGAAGACGAGTTGCTGCTCAACGACAGCCTGCGTCTGGCCGAGCGCGCCAAGGCGGCCGGGGTGAACGTGCGCCTGGAGCGTTATCCGGGGCTGTGGCACGTGTTCCAGGCGCACGTCGGCATGTTGCGTACGGCAGATTACGCCATTGCCCGCGTGGCGGCCTTTCTCCGTGAACGGGGCTTGTGATGAGCAGCATCCTCATCAGCGGTGCTGCATCGGGCATTGGCGCCGCCACCGCGCGACTGTTTCACACACGGGGCTGGCGTGTCGGACTGCTCGATGTCGATGAAAAGGCGCTGGTCGCCGAGCTGGGCGGCGCGTGGCATGCGCCGCTGGATGTGGTCGAGGCCGCAGCAGTGAAGGCCGCGCTGGGCGATTTCTGCGCGCTGAGCGGCGGTCAGTTGCGCCTGCTGTTCAATGGCGCAGGCATTCTGCGCACCGGTGCCTTCGCCGATATCGAGCTGGAGCAGCACACGCGCCAGGTACAGATCAATGTGCTCGGCGTGCTCAATCTTTGCCATGCGGCCTATCCCTATCTCAAGGTCACGTCAGCGGCGCAAGTGATCAACATGGGCTCGGCCTCGGCGCTCTATGGCGTGCCGCAACTGGCCAGCTACTCGGCCAGCAAGTTCGTCGTGCGTGGGCTTACCGAGGCGCTGGAGCTGGAGTGGCGTGAATACGGCATTCGCGTGGGGGATCTGATGCCGCCATTCGTCGACACGCCGATGGTCCGCAGCCAGGCGAAGCGTCCGCCGGTGATGCGCCGTCTCGGCGTGCGTCTGGAGGCCGAGCAGATCGCCGAAGCAGCCTGGAAGCAGGCCCACGGCAGCACCGTGCATCGCCCGGTGGGGCTGCAATTCGGCCTGGTGTTCAGCCTTGGGTAGATCACGCCGGGCTGGATCAACAGGTTGCTGATGGCCTGGCTGAGTCGCCCGTGCGTTCCGGCGAGGCATGCAGGCTGGCCAATTGCCGTCGGTCGTCGGCTTTGTCACAAAGGCTTTCTGGGCGACGCCAATCTCGCGTTTAGCGGCTACTCTTGGGGTGACGGTTTTCAGCCCGGCGTTCTGTCGGGCAGTCGTCGATACGCTTGCAGTAGACACATCGAGCACCAGCTCGATTCTCGGGGTGGCGTCACTTGGATGCTTCTGTAAACGCAGGGTGTTTTCAGAGGTTTCCGGTAGAGGCCGCGACACCGTACCTAGGACGGTCGTATTGGGAAAGCGGTTAATCCATCCATAGCCTGAGAGGGGGTCGTTTATGAGCACAGCCTTCCACGAAGACTCCAGCACGTCGGTGCTGCGTCGGATGAAAGAAGGGGGATTCGACTTCGCCCAGTTTCACCCGATCGAGTTCTACGCCATCTTTCCCGACGAAGAACGGGCCAGAATGGCGGCCAGAAACTTTCGCGGCGAGTCGCTCAACGCCCAGATATTCGCCCGCGAGGACGGTATATGGCACCTGCAAATCAGCAAAGTGATGTACGCCACCCATGCCGGTATCGGCGAGTTCGAACATGACCTGGAGTCCATCGTCGTCCCGCTGGGCGGCAAGATGGATGGCTGGGGCGTTACCCAGGAGGTGAAAGCGTCAGCCATGCGTTAGGGAAACACTGAAAAAATTGTCATGCCCGCGCAGGCGGGCATCCAGAACCAGCGAATTATCTGGGCTCCCGCCTTCGCGGGAGTGACGATAGCCGGCTTTTTCAGGACATCCTCAAATGTGGATGCAGCGGCGTCCATCCGCTCAGACCATCGGCCGGCTGGCCGGCCGATGGCTTCAAACCCCAGCCTACCTCGACTTGCCAATCCTTCTCGCGCAGACTTCGCGGCGGAGGTGCTCATGGCCGATGTTCTGATCCTGACTCATATCGATTATTGCCCGCCAGCCCATCTGGCGCAGGTGCTGCAGGTGCGTGGCTGCAGCTTCGACGTGTTGCGTGTCGATCTGGGTGAACTGCGCGGTTACGACCTGGAGCGACCCAAGGCGGTTGCCGTGATGGGCGGGCCGATGAGCGTCAACGACCCACTGGCCTGGATCGCCGACGAAGTGGCTGCGCTGCAGCGTTTTATCGAGCGCGACATTCCCATCATTGGTCACTGCCTGGGCGGCCAACTGCTGGCCAAGGCACTGGGTGCCACTATCCGCCGTATGCCCTACACCGAGGTCGGTTGGCAGAGTATTCAGCGTCGCTCAGAAACAGCCGATAGCCCCTGGTTGGCGCATTTGCCTGAAGCGTGCAGCATTTTCCAGTGGCATGGCGACACTTTCGCGCTGCCAGACGGCGCCCAGCCCCTGCTGTGCAGCCGCTGGTGCGACAACCAGGCCTTCGCCTGGGGTGACAAGGTGTTGGCGTTGCAGGGCCACCCGGAGATGACCGAAGATTTGATCGCGCTCTGGCTAGACGACTGGGCACACCTGCTCGATGCCAGCCAGAGCAGCCAGCAGAGTATCGCCGAGATGCGTGACGACCTGAGTGGGAAGGTCAGGGCACTGAACCAGGTTGCCGAAGGTTTCTACGCACACTGGCTGAAACTGGCTGAGCTTTGACGTCTCAAAGGAGCGGGTAACAATAACTCTGTTGCCTTTGGCCTGGCAGGAGATCTCTCATCGTTTGGAGATATGGCATCGTCGTGCGGTTAATCGATACATCGCCGTCCCGCGAGAGCCTATTCCCCGCGCGGCGCTGCTCCTACAAGGGTTATTGAACGCCATGCGGTAGGAGCCCCGCCCCGGGGCGAAGCCTTTGCAGTGCCAGGCTCTAAAGCGCGTGAGCGCCGATTTTTCCAGCGCCTACGGGCCCCAATAATTGAAGTAGTAGATGTTGCCGGGCTTGATCTCGATATCGATTTCCCCACCGCACTTGATCGTGCGCGTTCCGGGCATTATCTCCCCGACCTCGTGAAGCTGATGAGGCCAGTGTTCGTCGTCTACCGAGAGCGCTCCACAGCCACCACCGTTATCGTGTTCAATCACTAGATAGGTTTTGCCGTCCGTGGATGGTTGTAGCGGCCTCTGAGTTCATAAATGGCATCCGTATCCGTGAAGGCAATGCTCACCAGCAAAAACTAGTTAGGAGTCACCGCCACCTGGCTTTTAATGTGTTTGGGGGTTATACACCATGTCAGATAATTGCTGGCAATTGGCAATTACGGTGAAAGCGGGGACGGATGGGAACGGCGTAGGGAAGATCGCGAGCAAGCTCGCTCCTACAAAAAGCAGGGCGGGGAGGGGAGGCGCAGCGGTGAGCCGCTGCGCCTTTTGTTTCAGCGGTTGAAGCGTTCGACCAGGGCGTATTGGCCCTGTGCGGTGTTGGTCAGGGCTTCGCTGAGTTTGGCGGTATCGTTGGCTTCGCCGGCGGTCTGGTCGGCCAGTTGGGCGATGGTGGTGATGTTCTGGTTGATCTCGTCGGCGACGGCGCTTTGCTCTTCCGCCGCTGCGGCGATCTGGTTGGCCATGTCGGCGATATTGGCCACCGAGTCGCTGATGCCGGCCAGCGCCTGATCAGCCTGCAGCACGCGCTCGACGCCTTCGTCGGCCTGCTTGCGGCCGATTTCCATAGTCAGCACGGCCTCTTCGGCAGTGCGCTGCAGTTTGGCGATCAGGGCGTGGATCTGTTCGGTGGACTCGGCGGTGCGTTGCGCCAGCGAGCGCACCTCGTCAGCCACTACAGCGAAGCCGCGGCCCATCTCGCCAGCGCGAGCAGCTTCGATGGCGGCATTGAGGGCGAGCAGGTTGGTCTGGTCGGCGATGCCTTTGATCACGTCGACCACGCCGCCGATTTCGCTGCTGTCCTGGGCCAGGCGGGTCACGGTTTCGCCGGTATCGCCTACCGATTGCGACAGGCGCTGGATAGCTTCGCGGGTTTCCGCGGCGATGGTGCGACCTTCGCTGGTCAGGCGGTTGGCTTCCTGGGTGGCGATGGCGGCGCGGGCGACGTTGCTGGCGACTTCCAGGGTGGTGGCGGCCATTTCGTTGACGGCGGTGGCGACCTGCTCGGTCTCGCTGCGCTGGCGCTCGAGGCCGGCCGAGCTGTTGTGCGCCAGCTTGTCGGCTTCACGCGCTTGCAGGGTCAGTTGTTCGGCTGTGTCCTGCAGGCGGGTGAGGCAGGTTTTCAGGCGCGCTTCCTGGCTGAGCATGGCCATTTCCAGGCGTGCTTCGGCGCCGCGGCTGTCGGTGTACATCTGCGCGATCAGCGGGTCAGAGGTGGTTTGCTCGGCAAGGCGCAGCAGGCGTTTGACGCCACGCGTCTGCCAGGCGATGCCGGCCAGGCCCAGCGGCACGGAGAGCACGGCAGCGAGGATGAAGCCCCAGTTGCTGCCCATCCAGTGGCCGATCATGAAGCCGATCTGGCTGACCAGGATGAAGGGCATCCACGCCTGGACGATGGGTAGCCACTGGTTGCTGGCCGGGATGGCTGATTTGCCCGCGTTGATGCGGGCGTACAGCGTTTCGGCGCGGCGTACCTGCTCGGCGGTCGGCTTGACGCGGACGGATTCGTAGCCGACGACCTGGTTGTTTTCGGTGACGGGCGTGACGTAGGCGTTGACCCAATAGTGGTCACCGTTCTTGCTGCGGTTCTTGACGATGCCCATCCACGGGCGGCCCTTTTTCAGGGTCGTCCACATATGCTCGAACACGGCTGCCGGAACGTCCGGATGGCGCACGATGTTGTGTGGCGCGCGCAGCAGTTCTTCACGACTGAAGCCGCTGATGTCGACGAAGGCGTCGTTGCAGTAGGTGATTTGCCCTTTGAGATCGGTGGTGGATATCAGGCGTTGTTGCGCAGGAAAAGTGCGCTCACGCTGAGTGACCGGCTGGTTGTTACGCATGGCAGGTATCCGTCGTTGTAATGCCCTGTCATCGGCCGACGGACGGCAAAGTTGAGGGGTGAGTGCGTTTTGGCGAGTGTAAACGCTTTTTGTGGCCCGCCGTCCATGGCGGCCACCCTGCGGGCCGTCGCGGAGCGACGTCAAAAATTGCTCCCGGCAATTTTTTGACTGACGTCACATTTTTGTCACGGCATGAGCCGTCCTTGGCCCGACGGTGAGGCCCTGCCGCGTGGCGCGGCAGGGCAGGTGCATCAGTTGGCGATCATCTGGCGCAGCACGTAGTGCAGGATGCCGCCAACCTTGAAGTACTCGACCTCGTTGAGGGTGTCGATGCGGCACAGCACTTCGACTTCCTCATGCGTGCCGTCTTCACGGGTGATGATCAGCGTCAGGGGCATCTGCGGGCGCAGTTCCACGCCTTCCAGACCTTCGATGGCCAGCACTTCCTTGCCGGTCAGTTTCAGGCTGGTGCGGTCGGTACCGGGTTTGAACTGCAGCGGCAGCACACCCATGCCCACCAGGTTGGAGCGGTGGATGCGCTCGAAGCTTTCGGCGATCACCGCCTTGACCCCCAGCAGGTTGGTGCCCTTGGCCGCCCAGTCGCGGCTGGAGCCAGTGCCATATTCCTTGCCGGCGATGATCACCAGTGGCGTGCCTTCGGCCTGATAGCGCATGGCGGCGTCGTAGATCGCCAGCTTCTCGCCGCTGGGCACGTGCAGGGTGTTGCCGCCTTCCTCGCCGCCGAGCATTTCGTTGCGGATGCGGATGTTGGCGAAGGTGCCGCGCATCATCACTTCATGGTTGCCGCGGCGCGAGCCGTAGGAGTTGAAGTCGGCCTGGGCCACGCCGTTATCGCGCAGATAGCGCCCGGCCGGGCTGTCGGCCTTGATGTTGCCGGCTGGCGAGATGTGGTCGGTGGTCACCGAGTCGCCAAGCAGGGCGAGGATGCGCGCCTGGCGGATATCGGTGATACGTGGCGGATCGCCGGCGATGTCCTCGAAGAACGGCGGATGCTGGATATAAGTGGAGTCACCTTGCCAGGCGTAGGTATCGGACTTGGGCACGGCAATGGCCTGCCATTTCTCGTCGCCGGTGAAGACTTCGGCGTATTCCTTGCGGAACATGGCGGTGTCGACCTGGGCGATTGCCTGGGTGATCTCGGCCTGGGTCGGCCAGATGTCCTTGAGGTAGACCGGTTGGCCGTCCTTGCCGGTGCCGAGGGCGTCGCGGGTCATGTCGATGCGCACGCTACCGGCCAGGGCATAGGCCACCACCAGGGGGGGCGAGGCCAGCCAGTTGGTTTTCACCAGCGGGTGCACGCGGCCCTCGAAGTTGCGGTTGCCGGAGAGCACCGAAGCGACGGTCAGGTCGGCCTGGGTGATGGCTTTCTCGATGGGCTCGCGCAGCGGCCCGGAGTTGCCGATGCAGGTGGTGCAGCCGTAGCCCACCAGGTTGAAGCCGAGCTTCTCCAGGTAGGGCGTCAGGCCGGCAGCATTGAAGTACTCGGTGACCACCTTGGAGCCGGGGGCCAGCGAGCTCTTCACCCAGGGCTGGCGCTGCAGGCCTTTTTCCACGGCTTTCTTGGCCAGTAGGCCGGCGGCCATCATCACGCTGGGGTTGGACGTGTTGGTGCAGGAGGTGATGGCAGCGATCACCACGGCGCCGTCTTTCAGGCGATGGGTATGGCCGTCGTCCTCATAGTCGATTTCGCCGCTCTGCTTGTTGCCGCCTACGGCGGTACCGCCGCCGCCTTCGCTGAGCAGGCGACCCTCTTCCTTGGCGCTTGGCTTGAGCTGCAGGCCGAGGAAGTCATCGAAGGCCTGGCTGACCTGGCCCAGCGGGACGCGGTCCTGCGGGCGCTTGGGCCCGGCCAGGCTGGCTTCGACACTGCCCATGTCCAGGCTCAGGCTGCCGCTGAACAGCGGCTCATCGCCTGGCTCGCGCCATAGCCCCTGGGCCTTGCTGTAGGCCTCGACCAGTTGCACGGTGGCCTCCGGGCGGCCGGACAGACGCAGGTAGCCGAGAGTGATCTCGTCCACCGGGAAGAAACCGCAGGTGGCGCCGTATTCCGGGGCCATGTTGGCGATGGTGGCGCGGTCGGCCAGCGGCAGGTCGGCCAGGCCGTCGCCGTAGAACTCGACGAATTTGCCCACCACGCCCTTCTTGCGCAGCATCTGGGTGACGGTCAGCACCAGGTCGGTGGCGGTGATTCCTTCCTTCAGCTTGCCGCTGAGCTTGAAGCCAATCACTTCGGGAATCAGCATCGACACCGGCTGGCCAAGCATGGCCGCTTCCGCCTCGATGCCGCCGACGCCCCAGCCGAGCACGCCGAGGCCGTTAATCATGGTGGTGTGCGAGTCGGTACCGACCAGGGTGTCGGGGTAGGCGAGGGTGACGCCGTCTTCCTCCTTGGTCCATACGGTGCGCGCCAGGTACTCGAGGTTGACCTGGTGGCAGATGCCGGTGCCCGGCGGCACCACGCTGAAGTTGTCGAAGGCGTGTTGGCCCCAACGCAGAAAGGCGTAGCGCTCGCCGTTGCGCTGCATTTCCAGCTCGACGTTGTCGTGGAAGGCGCTGGAGGAGGCGTAGCTGTCGACCATCACCGAGTGGTCGATGACCAGGTCCACCGGCGACAGCGGGTTGATCCGCTGCGGGTCGCCGCCGGCCTTGGCCATGGCGTCGCGCATGGCGGCCAGGTCGACCACCGCCGGCACGCCGGTGAAGTCCTGCATCAGCACGCGCGCCGGGCGGTACTGGATCTCGCGGTCGGAGGTGCGCTGGTCGAGCCAGTCGACCATGGCTTGCAGATCCGGCGGCTGCACGGTCTGGCCGTCTTCGTTGCGCAGCAGGTTTTCCAGCAGCACCTTGAGCGACTTGGGCAAGCGGTCAATGTTGCCGAGGCGCTGGGCGGCCTCGGGCAGGCTGAAGTAGTGGTAGGTGGCGTCGCCGACTTTCAGTTCGCGGCGGCAGTTCAGGCTATCGAGGGAGGGCATTGCACATCTCCTTGGGCCCGCACGGTACGGGCTGTATCTGATGGCGGCAGACCTTCAAGCTAGTTCAGCTTGAGCAGTCTGGCTAGGGTCTGTTGCCGTTTCGACGCGAGCTGTGCGCGAAACGGCAACAGACCCTAGCGCATATCCTTTATCGGTTGCTATGCGCTAGCTGTTCTGGGGGGTGGGCCTCATCGAAACGCGATGGCTGGCGGCTCCCTATCTGTGGGCAGCGCATATGTAGCTGGACAGGTTTAGCGGCTCTGGGTTCCGGTCTCGGGTATCATGCGGGCCTCGAGGAGACCCTTTGATGAATACCCTGTTTCTGCATTGCCGCCCCGGTTTCGAAGGGGAGGTTTGCGCCGAGATCACCGACCTCGCCGCACGCCTGGATGTAGCGGGCTACTCCAAGACCAAGCCCGGCAGCGCGTGCGCCGAGTTCGTCTGCAGCGAGGCGGCCGATGCCGAGCGGCTGATGCGCAGCGTGCGTTTCAATCAGCTGATCTTCCCGCGGCAATGGGCGCGCGGGGCCTACGTCATCCTGCCGGAAAGTGACCGTATCAGCGTGTTGCTGGAGGCGCTGGCTGATTACCCGGTGTGCGGCAGCCTGTGGTTGGAAGTGGTGGATACCAACGACGGCAAGGAGCTCTCGACCTTCTGCAAGAAGTTCGAGGCGCCGCTGCGCAAGGCCTTGCTCAAGGCCGGCAAACTGGTGGACGACGCCAGGAAGCCGCGTCTGCTGCTGACCTTCAAGAGCGGCCGTGAGGTGTTCGCCGGCATTGCCGAGGCGGACAACCAGGCGATGTGGCCGATGGGCATTCCGCGCTTGAAGTTCCCGCGCGAGGCGCCGAGCCGCTCCACGCTCAAGCTGGAGGAGGCCTGGCACCATTTCATCCCGCGCGAGCAGTGGGATCAGCGCCTGGCGCCGGGCATGACCGCCGTTGACCTGGGCGCTGCGCCAGGCGGCTGGACCTGGCAACTGGTCAATCGGGAAATCCGCGTTACCGCCGTGGACAACGGGCCGATGGCTGAAAGCCTGATGTACTCCGGCTTCGTCGTGCACCAGCGCGCCGATGGCTTCACCTTTCGCCCGCAGCATCCAGTGCACTGGATGGTCTGCGATATCGTCGAGAAACCGGCGCGCACGGCGGCGATGATCGAAACCTGGCTGGGCGAGGGGTTGTGCCGCGAGGCGGTGGTCAACCTCAAGCTGCCGATGAAGCAGCGTTACGCCGAAGTGCGGCGCCTGCTCGATCGCATTGAGTCGGGGCTGGTCGAGCGGGGCCTGAAGGTCAGCATCGGCTGCAAGCAGCTGTATCACGACCGTGAGGAAGTGACCTGCCATCTGCGTCGGCATGGCAAGTGATGATCTGCGTGTAGGTGACCTGAAGGTCAGCTTTGCGCGACAATGCGCGCCTGTTTGTGGAGCCCCTTATGTCCGAAGCCCTGACCCTCAATCACGATGACCTGCTCGACGCCAGCGGCCTGAATTGCCCTGAGCCGGTGATGATGCTGCACAACAAGGTGCGCGACCTGTCGCCGGGCGGCCTGCTCAAGGTGATCGCTACCGATCCGTCGACCCGTCGTGATATTCCCAAGTTCTGCGTGTTTCTTGGCCACGAGCTGCTCGGCCAGGCCGAGGAAGACGGCACCTACCTGTACTGGATTCGCAAGAAGGCCGATTAGACAGTTATCTCGTAGGGCGGGTGCAACCCGCCAAATAGCGGATGTTGTTGGTCGCGATGGCGGGTTGCACCCGCCCTACGGTTTGCTAGCTTTCGCTGTTCCATCCCGCCTGTCCCGGTGCCAGGCCGCAGCTGTTCAGTAGCGTCTGCCAGGCCTTGACGTGACGCGCCGTGGCGGCGCGGAAATCCTGCCATAACGAATCCTGTTCGCCGGCCAGTCTCTGCAGATGCTCGCGGGTGGCGGTGGGAATACCGTCGATGCGCTGCAGTTGCAGCAGCGTCGCCTGCCACTCCCGGCCGCGTTGGTCGACCTGTGCCAGATAGGGTTGCAGGCTGCCAGCGTAGAACTTGATGAAGATGTTCTGCAGGATGCGCCCGCGTGGCGTCGCCTGGCCCAGTGGGCAGAGTGGGCGATTGTGCTGGCGTTGCTCCAGCAGTTCGCTGCCAACGTCGAGGGTGTGGCGCAGGCTGGCCAGGCTGGTGATCAGCTGGCTGCCCTGTTCGCTGGCATAGAGGGCGAAGAACAGCGGTTCCAGCTGATCGGCACTCGGCGGCAGCTGTGCAGGCAGGGCGGCGCCGATGCTGGCCAGCCGCTGCAATGCGTCCAGCGCGGCGCTGTCTTCCGGCGTGTCCACCGGCAAGGCCTTATCGGCGAAACGCAGGTAGTTCTCGAACTCCGGGCTGCCGTTCAGGGCATTCCAGAATACTGCGGGCAGTTGCTGGCGCTTGTCGTCGGCCAGGCGCTGCAGCGTGTCTTTCAGGCTGGAGCCTTCCTGCAGATGCGGCACGCAGTCATCGATGGCGCGCAGCAGATCGCCTTCATAGCCCAGCCGTTGGCTGGGCATCAGCTGCTTGCCCAGGCTGCTGTTGCGCTGGCTGATCAGCTGCTGCAGGTGCGGACAGCGCCGCGCGTCGATCACCAGATCGAGCAGGCCGATGCGCAGTTCGGGGATATCCGAAAGCCGCTCGCGCCTGGCGGGCAAGCGGTATTGACTGATGCTGCGCTTATCGAGCGAGCTGACGTTCGGTGCATCGAGCGAGCGCTGCAGGCGTTCGAGGTAATCGCTCTGCAGGGCCAGGCCATCGTTGGCCGGGCCGCAGCCAGAGAGCAGAAGGAAGCAGAGGAGCAGGGCAGGTCGAATCATGCGCTCAGTCTAGAGCTGATTTCCTGCCTATCCAATGACTCAGGCGGCCCGGCGAATGCGCTTGCGCGCGCTGCGCGCCAGGCGCACGGTGAGCATCGCGGCGGCGCAGGTCAGCCCGACCACCAGTCCCTGCCACAGGCCACTGGGGCCGCTGGGTTCGCCGAACAGGTCGGACAGCCCCAGCGCATAACCCACCGGCAGGCCGATGCCCCAATAGGCGAACAGGGTCAGCAACATGGTGATGCGCGTGTCCTGGTAGCCACGCAGCGCGCCTGCGGCGGTCACCTGGATGGCATCGGAGAACTGGAACAGCGCCGAATAGACGATCAGCGTTGCCGCCACCGCGATCACCGTCTTGTCCGGGGTGTAGATCTGCGCGATCTGTTCGCGCAGCAGGAACATCAGGCTGGCCGATACGCAGGCGTAGCCCAGCGCCGCCGCCATGCTTACCCCGGCGGCGAAGCGCGCCTCGCGTGGCTGGCCACGCCCCAGCGCTTGGCCGACGCGCACGGTGGCGGCCATGGCCAGTGAGTAAGGGATCATGAACACCATGGAGCTGAAATTGAGCGCGATCTGGTGCCCGGCTACCACAGTGGCGCCGAGGCCGCCGATCAGCAGGGCGATCACCGCGAAGATGCTCGATTCGGCGAATACCGCGATACCGATTGGCACACCGATGCTCAGCAGGCGTTTGATCACTGTCCACTGCGGCCATTCGAAGTGGGTAAACAGCGCGCTGCTGCGGTAGTAGGGCGCCCACTTCACCCATGCCAGCATGCCGATCAGCATGAAACCCATCACCAGGGCGGTCGCCCAGCCGCAGCCAACGCCACCCATGGCCGGCAGGCCGAACTTGCCGTAGATGAAGATGTAGTTGGCCGGGATGTTCAGCAGCAGGCCGATAATGCCCAGCACCATGGCCGGGCGCGTATGACCAAGGCCGTCGCTGAAACAGCGCAGCACGTGATACAGCGCCACAGCCGGGAAACCCAGGGCCACAGCGCGCAAATAGCCCATCGCCGGAGTGATCAGCGCCGGGTCGACATTCATGGTGCGCAGGATGAACTCGGCGTTCCACAGCAGCGCCGCAGCACTACCGCCGACGGCCAGCGCCAGCCAGAGTGCCTGGCGCACCAACGGGCCGATGTCGGCCTCTTCGCCTGCGCCGAAGCGCTGGGCCACCTTGGGTGTGGTGGCCAGCAGGATGCCGGTCATCAACAGGAACACCGGCACCCAGATCGAGTTGCCCAACGCCACCGCAGCCAGATCCTGCGGGCTGACGCGCCCGGCCATCAGCGTGTCGACGAAGCCCATGGCGGTGTGCGCCAACTGAGCGATGATGATGGGGGTGGCCAGGAGCAAGAGGCTGCGCAGCTCCGTGCGCACGCGGCCAAGACGGCTGTCGGTGGACATTTCGACTCTTCGGGATAACAGGAAACCGCGTAGTCTACGCCTTGACGTAGCGGTCAGGAAAGTACGATCTGCCCCTCTGTCTGGCGGCCTGTGGGGCGACGCTGAGGTGTCGGCTGACTTAGAATGGCGACCTGCCCGATGGAGCCTGCCATGCATATCGTCGCCGACGAAAATATTCCCCTGCTCGATGAGTTTTTCTCCGACTTCGGCACCATTCACCGCCTGCCAGGGCGCGCCATCACCGCACAGGACGTGCGCGATGCCGATCTGTTGCTGGTGCGTTCGGTGACCCAGGTGAACCGCGCCTTGCTCGAAGGCAGCCGAGTGCGCTTCGTTGGCACCTGCACTATCGGCACCGACCATCTGGATCTCGATTACTTCGCTGAGGTTGGCATCGTCTGGAGCAGTGCGCCTGGTTGCAACGCCCGTGGCGTGGTGGATTACGTGCTGGGCAGTGTGCTGACTCTGGCCGAGCGCGAGGGCGTCGATCCGGCAGCGCGTGTCTACGGCGTAGTCGGAGCGGGGCAGGTCGGTGGGCGCCTGGTCAATCTGTTGCGTGGTCTCGGTTGGCAGGTGCGGGTGTGTGACCCGCCGCGCCAGGCTGCCGAGGGAGGCGACTTCGACAGCCTGGAGCAGATCATCGACGAATGCGATGTGATCAGCCTGCACACGCCGCTGGATGCTTCGACGCGCCATCTGTTCGATACGACGCGGCTGGCCGCACTCAAACCCGGCACCTGGCTGATCAATGCCAGTCGTGGTGCCGTGGTGGACAACGCTGCGCTGCGCAGCCTGCTGCCACAGCGGCCTGATCTGAAGGTAGTGCTGGACGTCTGGGAAGGCGAGCCGCAGGCCGATGTCGAATTGGCCGCCCTGTGCCAACTGGCGACGCCGCACATTGCCGGCTACAGCCTGGACGGCAAGCTGCGCGGCACGGCGCAGATCTATCAAGCCTGCTGCCGGGCGCTGGGCGTGGCCGAGCAGGTGAGCCTGGCCGATCTGTTGCCGGCGCCCTGGTTGAGCGAGCTGAGCATCGACGGCAGCGCGGACCCGGCCTGGGCCCTGGCCAGCATCTGCCGCGCGGTATACGACCCGCGCCGCGATGATGCCGACTTTCGCCGCAGCCTGGTTGGCGATGCCGATACCCGTCGCGCCGGCTTCGACCGACTGCGCAAGCACTACCCGATGCGCCGCGAGATCGATGGCTTACGCGTACGTATTCAGGGCGATTCAGCGCCGCTGGTCGCGCTGGTACGAGCCCTGGGCGCCACCGTTTCGTAGGGTGGGTTAGCCGCCTGTCACGCTTGCAGAACAGTGTGCTAAGCCCGGTGCGGCGGATGGCCGCCCCGCGATAACCCACCATCGTTGCAACTCGACACACCGCCTGGTGGGTTACGTGGGGCGGCCACCCGAGCGCGCTGGGTTCATCTGCGTTTGGACGCCCTGCATTCGGCGCCGCTGACCCACCCTAGGAGATCGCGTGTATTCGCATGCCTTATTTTGCGTTAATTAAATTGCATGCAATTTAATTGCTCGCTACTTTGTTCGTCGCTTCAAGCCCATTCAGGACGATTCCCCATGAGCAACGCACTTTTCGATATTCCGGTCACCACCATCAAGGGCGAGCAGAAGACCTTGGCCGAATTCGGCGGCAAGGCTGTGCTGGTGGTCAACACCGCCAGCAAATGTGGCTTCACCCCGCAGTACAAAGGGCTGGAAAGCGTCTGGCAGCAATACAAGGACAAAGGGCTGGTAGTGCTCGGTTTCCCCTGCAATCAATTCGGCAAGCAGGAGCCGGGTGACGAGGGCGCGATCTCCGAGTTCTGCGAGCTGAACTTCGGCGTCAGCTTCCCACTGTTCAAGAAGGTCGACGTCAATGGCAGCGATGCTCACCCGCTGTTCGTGCAGTTGAAGAGGCGCGCGCCGGGCCTGCTGGGCAGCCAGGGCATCAAGTGGAACTTCACCAAGTTTCTGATCGGCGAGGACGGCAAGGTGGTCAAGCGCTTCGCTCCGACCACCAAGCCCGAAGAACTGAGCAGCGAGATCGAGGCCCTGCTGAAATGAGTGCTTTCGGCACCGCCGGGCTGCAACTGGACAATCAGCTGTGCTTCAAGCTTTACGCCGCCTCGCGTGCGGTGATCCGCGCCTACAAGCCGATGCTCGATGCCCTCGGTCTGACCTACCCGCAGTACCTGGTGATGCTGGTGCTGTGGGAGTGGCAGGAGCGGGCGCCTGAGCCGCCGACGCTCAAGGCACTCGGGCAACGCCTGCAGCTGGACTCCGGCACCCTGACGCCGCTGCTCAAGCGTCTGGAGCAGCTGGGGCTGGTGCAGCGCCGTCGCGCGCAGACGGATGAGCGCGAGGTGCATCTGGCCCTGAGCGAGGCTGGCAGGGCGCTGCAGGCGCAGGTCCTGCCGCTCAAGGCGCAGTTGCTCTGCCAGTTCGGTGACCAGGATCTGCTGGAAATGGAAAGGCTGCGGCGCAGCCTGGATCGGCTGCTGGCTCGGCTCAGCGATTGACCTCATCGGGCAGCCAGGTGTCGAGCACGACTGCCAGTTCTTCACGGCGGAAGGGTTTGGCCAGGTAATCGTTCATGCCGGCAGCGCGGCAGCGCTCGCGCTCGTCGGACAGTGCATTGGCGGTCAGGGCGACGATGGGCAACTCCAGCCAGCGGCCATTGCTGCGGATGCGTCGGCTGGCTTCGTAGCCATCCATCACCGGCATGTTGCAGTCCATCAGGATCAGATCGATGGGCTCCTGCTCCAGCACCTCCAATGCTTCAGCGCCGTGTGCGGCGACCAGCACCTGGTAGCCGAGCTTGGCCAGCATGCCTTTGGCGACCATCTGGTTGACCGGGTTGTCTTCGACCAGCAGCACGCGCGCTGTGCTTTCTCGCGCAGATCGCGCCTGGGCGCTGTTGTGCAGGTCGCCGTCGTCGCTGTGGAGGATGTGCCGCAGCACCTGTAGCAGGCCATTGCGCGCCAGCGGGCGGGCGATCTGCAGCAGCGGCATGAGACGCTGCGCCTGCTCGTGCGGCAGGAAGTTGCCATAGGCGGTGACCAGCAGTATTGGCGTGCTGATCGCCGGGCGCATACCCAGCAGGCATTCCGGGCAATCACTGATCAGCAGGTCGGCATCCACACCGTGCAGGCTGGCATCGGTATCCAGGCGCTGATAACTCAGGCCCCAGGCTGGCAGCCACTGGCTGAGCATCTGCTGCAGGCCGCTGCTGGCCGGCGTCAGCGCGACGATGCGGCCGTCCAGCACAGGTTGTGAGCCGGCTTGCGCATGGGCGGGTAGCGGCAGTTTGGCGCAGAACTCGCTGCCGAGGCCCTCTTTCGACTGCAGCGTCAGCTTGCCATGCATCGCTTCGCACAGGCGCCGCGTCAGTGCCAGGCCGAGCCCGGTGCCGCCGTACTCACGGGTGATGCCGACTTCGGCCTGGGCGAAGGGCTGGAAGATGCGCGCCTGGGCGTCTTCGGCGATGCCGATGCCGGTATCGCGCACGCGAATGCTGATGCCGTCCTTACAGCAGGCGACGATCAGGTCGACGCGGCCGAAACGGGTGAATTTGAGCGCGTTGGACAGCAGGTTGCTGACGATCTGGCGCACCCGTGTCGGGTCGCCCAGTACCTGGGTCGGCAGTGCCGGGTCGATCAGGCAGGTCAGCTCGACTGCACTGGCGGCGTTCTGTGACAGCAGGCTGGCGGTTTCCTCGGCCAAGGCGCCGAGGTCGAAGGGAATTTCCTCCAGTTCGAGCTGGCCTGCTTCGAATTTGGACAGGTCGAGAATGTCGTTGAGTAGTTCCACCAGCACCTTGCCGGAGTCATGGGCAATGCCCAGCTGCTGGCGCTGCTCGGCGCTGAGTGGGCCGTCCAGAGCCAGCGCAAGCATGCCCAGCAGGCCGTTGAGCGGCGTGCGGATCTCGTGGCTCATGTTGGCGAGAAAGGCCGAGCGCGCCTGCGCCATGTTCAGGGCGGTGGTACGCGCCACCTCCAGTTCGCGGTTGGACTGGCTGAGGCGGGCGTTGGTGGCCTTGAGCTCGGCGGTGCGCGCCGAGACGATATTTTCCAGTTCGTTCAGGTACTGGGTCAGGCGGTCTTCGGCGTTACGCCTTTGTTCGATCTCCTGGGCGATGCTCGACAGTTGGCGGTTGGTGACCTCCACCAGGGTGCCGATCTCGTCGCGCTCGTGGCCTTTGGGGCAGGGCACGGGGCGGTGCTGCGGGTCTTGCGGGTTACGTTCGCTGAGTGCACGAATCACCCCGGTCAGGGGCTTGGTCAGCATGAAATAGAACAGCACCAGCAGGATCAGTGACAGCAGCAGGCTGCGCGCGAAACCGGTGAGCAGAGTCAGCAGCGAACGTCTGAGAAAGTGACTGCCGAAGGCGTAGGTGTCGACTTCCAGGCGCAGAAAGCCCAAGGCTTCGTTGGGGGCATGGCTGACGTGGAGCGGGTCCTGGAACTGCCGCTGGGCCCCGAACAGGCTGTCGCTGAATACCCGATAACGGCTTTCGCTACGTGGACGGCTGACGCTGGCCAGCACCAGGCCGTTGTTGTCGATCAGTTCGGCGCGGGTCACCGCGGGCGAGCGTAGCAGGCCGAGGACCAGCTCCTGCGCCAGTTCCGCGTCGATGTTGTAGGCGATACGGGCGGCGGGATTGTGGCTGATTTCCAGCAGCGCGCGAATCTCGCGGTTGATGGAGGCCTCTTCGCTGGCATAATCGACCGCCACCTGGGTGACGCTCAGCAGCGTACCAAGGATAAACGCCACCAGGACGGTCAGGCCGGCCTGTTTGAACGACAGGCGATTGGTGAGCGAAATGTCCATACAGGCGTGCGTGTTCTCTGATCCTTGGGCGCCTGCCAAGCATACCTGATAGCGACCCTGTACCGGCAGAGCCTGCAGCCTGCGGCTCTGCGCAAAAGGAGTAGTAGATCGTGAATTCCCGGTTACTGGATTTTCTTGCCCGCGCCGAGCAGGTGCTGGAGCGCATCGAGCCCCTGCTACCTGCACTACGTCCGGAGGTGGACTGGAGCAAGTGCGTGGCGACACGCTGGGTACGTGATGGTCGCAGTGGCTACCTGCTGCCACTGGATGTCAGTCTCGACCTGTCGCTGAGCGACCTGCTGGGCGTGGACGCCCAGCGCGAGCAACTGGCGCGCAACACCCGTCAGTTCGTCAGCGGCATGCCGGCCAACCATGCCTTGCTCTGGGGCGCACGTGGCACTGGCAAGTCGTCGCTGGTGCGTGCCCTGCTCGCCGAGCACGCCAAAGCCGGCCTGCGCCTGATCGAGATCGAGCGCGATCATCTGGCCGACCTGCCGCGCGTGGTCGAGCTGCTGGCCGGCTTGCCGCAACGCTTCGTGCTGTTCTGCGACGACCTGTCGTTCGAAGCGGGCGAGGGCGACTACCGGGTACTCAAGAGCGTGCTCGACGGCTCGTTGG
Organism: Ectopseudomonas oleovorans; assembly: GCF_029845265.1. Classification (NCBI taxonomy): domain Bacteria; kingdom Pseudomonadati; phylum Pseudomonadota; class Gammaproteobacteria; order Pseudomonadales; family Pseudomonadaceae; genus Ectopseudomonas; species Ectopseudomonas oleovorans. The sequence goes on along the minus strand of NZ_JAOCLK010000011.1, from coordinate 78,460 downwards.
AGCAGGCACCGGATAATGTGCTGCTGTACGCCACCTCCAATCGCCGCCATCTGGTCCCCGAGCATCAGAGTGACAACGAGAACTGGAAGAGGGTAGACGGCGAGCTGCACCCCAACGAGGCAGTGGAGGACAAGATCGCGCTGTCCGACCGTTTTGGCCTGTGGCTGTCGTTCTATCCCTTCACTCAGGATCACTTCCTGCTCGTCGTGCGCCACTGGGTAGAGGTGCAGGCGCGTCAGGTCGGGCTCGACTGGAGCTGGGACGAGGCGCTGGAGAAAGCCGCCATTCGCTGGGCGCTGGGTCGTGGTAACCGCAATGGCCGCTGCGCCTATCAATTCGCCCGCCACTGGGTCGGGCTGCAACTGCTGGAGCAACAGGCATGATCGATCTTTCACAGACTGGTGGTGATCTCAATGGTTACCCGCTGCTGAGTGCGCAATTGCAGGCATTGCTTAGCGGCGAGCGCGACTTCATCGCCAATGCCGCGCAGTTTTCCGCCTTCCTGTTTCACGAGCTGGCCGATCTGAACTGGGCCGGCTTCTATCTGGCGAAGGATGGCGAGCTGGTGCTCGGCCCGTTCCAGGGCAAGGTGGCCTGCGTGCGCATCGCCTTCGGTCGTGGTGTCTGCGGCGCCGCGGCTGCCAGCCTGCAAACTCAGCGAGTTGAGGATGTGCATGCCTTCCCAGGACACATTGCCTGTGACAGTGCGTCGAACAGCGAACTGGTGGTGCCGCTGGTCAAGGATGGTCGGCTGATCGGCGTGCTGGATCTGGACAGCCCGTCGGTGGGGCGGTTCACCGAGGTGGATCAGGCCGGTATCGAAGCGCTGGCAGAGATATTCCTGGCCGCCAGCGACTGCTGAATACGCCTTTGGCGATGCGCGGAGACTCGATCTGCTAGGGCGCCGCGCGCACCGCTGGTTTAAGACGTCGTCGAAGCTGATTTCGCAATCGGTGCGCACGGCGCACCCTGTGAAGCGGGCGTGGTCAGCGCTTGGCGCCGATCTTCTCCAGTGTGCGCAGTTCACGCGGCAGCAGTTGCTGTGTGGATGCGCGGGCCTTGATGCGCTCGTAGTGCGCCAGCAGGTTCGGCCAGCGGCCGGCATCCAGGGTTTCCCCGCCGTGCTCCATGTTGATCAGTTGGCTGGCCAGCGCCAGGTCGGCCATGGACAGTTGTTCGCCAAGGAAGTAGGGCGCGTCACCTAACGTGGTCTCGAAATAGTCGAAGTGCTTGGGCAGCTTGTCCTTGAGCGTCTGCTGCACCTTTTCCTCATCGCATGGCTGCCCCATGGTGGCTTTCAGCACGCGGTTGCGAAATACGGTGAAGGTACACAGTGGCGCCAGCTCGTAGTCCGCGTATTTTTCCAGCCAGCGTACCTTGGCGCGTTGCTCCGCACTCTCGCCATATAGCGGCATGTGCTCAGGGTAGCGCTCTTCCAGGTATTGGCAGATGACGCTGGAGTCCGCCAGCTTCAGGTCGCCATCGCGAAAGGCGGGAATCCGGCCTAGCGGATTGAGCTCGCGAAACCAGTCCGGCTGGCCGAAGGGCATGACCACCTCGAGCTCGTAATCCAGGCCCTTTTCGATCAGGCACAGGCAGAGTTTGCGAACGAAGGGAGACAGGGGGGCTCCGTAAACGGTCAGGCTCATTACAGCTCCTATTCGGCGGTCAACGTGGTTGACTAAGTGAAGGCGGTCGTCTGCTCAGTCGTAGATGTTCTTCTTCTTCCAGTCGTCTTCCAGGTCCTTCAGACCTTCGGTCAACTGGCTGGGTTCATCCGCGTTGGGTACGTTGTTGTTGAGCACCAAGGCATTGGCGCGCGCCAATTGCTCTTCGAAACGCTTGAGCTGCGTCTGGTAAGGGGTCGGGTCAGGTTGCTTGCGCAGGTATTGCACGCCGCGTTCGAAGGCCAGGCGGGCCTGGCCGGGTTGATTCTGCTGCATGGCCGTCTGGCCCAGGGTGCTGAAGAACTCGATATGCACCAGTACCAGCATCTGACGAATCTGCTTGAGCCAATGCTTGCCATCGCCCGCGGGTAGCAGGCCGGCCTGAACCGAACCGGTGATCAGGGCATGCAGATTTTCCAGCAGGAAACGCACGTCCTTGGCCTTGGCTTCGTTGGCGATGGGCTGCGGCGGGTTCTTCACGGCAATGGATTCGCCTTGAGCGACCTGGGCCTTGAGCGTGTCGATATCGGTCTTCAGTTTGGTGTTCTGCTTGTCCAGCGGCAGCAGGCGTTCGCTGACTTGCAGCTGCAACTGGCTCAGCAGTAGCTTCAGCTGCGGTGTCATAAGCTGCCCAGGCATGCGTTCGGAGATATCCTGGCAGCGACGAATGCGGTCGAGCAGATCAGCGCGCTGGCGCGCTTTCTCCAGCTTGCTGTTCTCGACGGCGTGGTTGATGTAGGCAATCACCATCAGCAGGGCGATGCCGCCGACGATCAGCATGGTTATCACGAGTGCGGACACTGCTTGGGACCTCTCGAGAATCGACTTTTCGACCGAGTGTAGTGGCTTGGCTGCATGGCTCCTAGTGGCATATCGATTTATGGGCTGAAGTCTTTGATTTTAAAAATTTTTTAGAGAGAGGTTGACGACCCTCGAAAGGCTCCATAGAATGCGCGCCACTTCCAGAGCAATGCTAGAAACAGAGCGAAGGAAGCCGGAAAGTTGCTTGATGTTCCGGGGTGTGTCCCCTTCGTCTAGTGGCCTAGGACACCGCCCTTTCACGGCGGTAACAGGGGTTCGAGTCCCCTAGGGGACGCCACTTCTAAGCTGTAATGCGGGAATAGCTCAGTTGGTAGAGCACGACCTTGCCAAGGTCGGGGTCGCGAGTTCGAGTCTCGTTTCCCGCTCCAAAATTTGGAAATGCTGCTTCGGCAGGATTTCAAACGAAGTTCCAAGGTCCCCTTCGTCTAGTGGCCTAGGACACCGCCCTTTCACGGCGGTAACAGGGGTTCGAGTCCCCTAGGGGACGCCATTTTTGTTGTACCAAGTTGTATTGCGGGAATAGCTCAGTTGGTAGAGCACGACCTTGCCAAGGTCGGGGTCGCGAGTTCGAGTCTCGTTTCCCGCTCCAATTCTTCATCTATAGACGTCCACCAAAGTCTATAGGTTCTTGATTCAACAGGGTTTCAGCCCTGGGGAATGTCTAGCGAAAGCTACTCAATTCCACTGTCAACCACGCCCGATCAGTACACGAAACAGTACATGAAATCCGGGCGGTTGCTGGTGCGGATTGTTTGCTGAGTCACTGCCCCTGAGCACGGTACACCTCTCCTCAACCCGAGAAGGAGGCGTACCCATGGCGTTAACCGATGCCGTCGTCCGGCAGGCCAAGACCACCGGCAAAGACTACACCCTCAACGATACGGACGGCCTGGTGCTGTTCGTCACCGCCCGAGGGGCCAAGAAGTGGCACTTCCGCTTCACTTGGCTGGGCAAGCAACAGCGCGTTGCCGTTGGCAGTTACCCGGAAATGTCCCTCAAGGAGGCGCGCGAGCAGCGCGACGACCTGCGAGCGCAGGTTGCCCGTGGCGTTGATCCGCGTGTTCACCGTCTGCAGGTCAAAGCGGCGGAGCTGGCCGCCCCCCTGAACACCTTTGCATCTGTCTTCAAGGCCTGGCGCGACTTCAAGGCGCTGAGCCTGAAAACCGGCCGCCAGAGCACCTTGTCGCAGATCGACCGCATTTTTGCCAAGGACGTGCTGCCCTGGCTGGGCAAGCTGTCCATCTTCGATATCGACAATCCGCACCTGCTGGATGTACTGCGTCGCATTGAGCGGCGCAAGGCGTTCACTACCGCCGAGAAGGTGCGCATCTGGTTCAATCAGTTGTTCCGCTATGCGATGGTCGAAAAGGGTCTGCGCTACAACCCGGCCAGCGACCTCGATATCGTGGCCGCACCCAAACCGCCCGTATCGCACAACCCGTTTCTGCGCATGGACGAGCTGCCGGCCTTCCTGCAGACCTTGCGCAATTATGGCGGCCAGGAAGTCACCAGGATGGGCCTGCGCCTGTTGCTGCTGACCGGCGTGCGTACTGGGGAGCTGCGCCAGGCGGTGCCCGAGCAGTTCGACCTGGAGCGTGGGCTGTGGATCATCCCGCCCGTTATCGTCAAGCAGTTACAGGTCAAGCTGCGCCGAGAAGGCAAAACCATTCCGCCCTACATCGTGCCGCTGCCCCAGCAGGCCATCGACATCGTGCGTGTGCTGCTCGACGAGCACGCCCGTCGCCCCGCGCAGCACTACCTGCTGTCGCATCGCAGCCGCCTCAAGGAACGCATCAGTGAAAACACGCTCAATGGCGCACTGCATCGCATGGGTTATGCCGACCTGCTGACCGGGCATGGTATCCGTGCGACGATCTCCACGGCGCTCAATGAACTGGGCTACCCGAAGGAATGGATCGAGGTGCAGTTGTCACATGCCGACCCCAACAAGATCCGCGCGGCCTACAACCATGCGGACTATGTGGAGCAGCGCCGGATGATGATGCAGGACTGGGCCGACCGGCTCGATGCCTGCGAGCGTGGCGAGCCGATCGCTCAGCCTGTGCTCCCGCAGGCGGCGCCGCACAGCATGGCGGGGATCGAAAGCTATCTGCGTCTGCTGGCGCAGGGGCGTTTGCCGCAGCCGGTGGACGGCGTGCTGCAGCGTCATATCGTGGGCTGATGCAGGGGCTTCGGGGTGGCTTGCCAGTGGCATGGAAATCTGGTAATCGGATTTCGCTTGATGTACAATGAGCTGTACATATGAAAGAGAGGTTGCCATGCGCACTATCAGCTATACCGAAGCCCGGCAGAACCTGTCGGCCACCATGGTGCAGACCGTCGAGGATCGCGTGCCTACCCTCATTACCCGCCAGAACGGCGAGGCGTGCGTGCTGATGTCGCTGGAGGAGTACAACGCGCTGGAGGAAACGGCTTACCTGCTGCGCTCGCCGGCCAACGCGCGCCGCCTGATGGATTCGATTGACAGCCTCAAGCGTGGCCAGGGTGTCGAGCGGGATATCGCCGAGTGAAGCTGATCTGGTCTGAGCAAGCCTGGGACGATTATCTGTACTGGCAAGAGGCGGATAAGCGTATGGTCAAGAAGCTCAACGAGCTGATCAAGGAGACCCGCCGCACCCCTTTCGAGGGCAAGGGCAAGCCGGAGCCGCTTCGCCACAACCTGGCGGGCTTCTGGTCGAGGCGGATCACCGCCGAGCACCGGTTTGTGTATTCGGTGACGGACGAGGCGCTGCTGATTGCCGCCTGCCGTTATCACTATTGATGGCCGGAGACAGCCGGCCCGGTGAAGGAGCTGCACCGGTTGTGCCGGCTCCATGCGGGAGGAAGGCTTTTGTGCCTTTTGGCCTTTTCGGATAGGGCCTTTGACCCTTGAGCCTCTTCCCTTGTCGCAACCCCTTGAGGCCCTTTGCCGTTTCCCTTTGAAGGCAGAGGCAGCAAAGGCCCAGGGCAAGGTTGCTGAGCCAGCGAGGTATCCATCATGCCGCAGCACGACACACAGAGGCCGCGCACTGCCTGGAAACTGGGCCAGTGGCTGGGGAGCGGCTACCGGGCGTTCCTGCGCCAGGAGGCCCGTTTTGTGGCCTGGCTGACCGGGCATGGCGTGCCGCGGACGCTTGCTCGTATCCTGCCCTGGGCATTCAGGATCGTCGCCGTGCTGGTGCTGCTGTACCTTGCGTTCTGGGTGGCCCTGGTGTTCCTGGGCGCTGCGGTGTTGGCGCATGCAGGCCGTAGCACTGGTGCCGATCATGATCAGGACTGGGTAATTCCAGACCCTGACGAGCACATGAAGAATCCGGGCTACGACCCGAATCTCTACAACGACCCGCCAGATCCCAGCTACTACGATCCCCGATACGACAAGGACTAGATGCGGGCTATTTCAGCGTACCGCCAGACATTGCTGAGGCCCCCTTCGCGCCGGCCTGCCCGGCACCGCTGGTTCCGTCATTCAGTCCTTTCAAGGCTCCACCTGCGCGTACGCCCACCCAGCCCAATGCGGCAACCCAAAACGTCGGCAGCACAATGAACATGGTGCCCATGACGAAATTCAGCAGCATGTCGCCGAAGGTGTTATCCAGCCCCATCATGATGTTGAAGTTCATGTGCGGCCGGTTGAATCCCATGCCCCAGCCATACAGGGCATCGAGGATGGTCGAGTCGACCCAGCGGGCCAGCTCGAACCAGAAATCGACGAAGTACAGCGCGAAGTAGACGCAACTGATCGTGACGAAGGCGCGGATATCGTAGGTGGCCAGGGTGAACAGCAGTGGCGTGCTGATGATCAGCGCCATCTTGAGCAGCGACATCACCATCGGCAACGCCTGGCGCACCACGTCCATCGCCGGGAAATAGGCCAGGCTGCCCACCGCCATCCCCACATCGCCGGCGGCGCGGGTGACGATGTTCGGCAGCGTCTTCTCAATTTGTCCGCCGTAATCGGCGTAGACGTTGCCCAGATTCATTTTCTGTCGACCCGGGGCGGCAATGGCACGCACCACCGAGTCATCTACTTCGGTGCGGCTCAGAAAACCGGCCCAGCCCGCAATCCGGCTGAGCAGGCCGGGCTCAACCTGCTGCAGCAGGCGGGCTCGCAGGCCGTTGCCGGCATCGTTCCACCACTGGCTGCAGGTGGGGTAGCCGGCACCGCTTGGCACCTGGGCCAGGCCAGCGTCCCGGTCACTGTCGTAGGTCCAGCCGTCGCGTGGGGTCTGGGCGCGATAGGTGTCGTAATAGCCTGCAGTGTCGGTGAAGAAGCGCGAGCCAATCCAGGTCACGTCGTGCATCTGGTTGTCGTCGAGATCGGGGCGGCTCATGAACAGTTTGGCGCGTGCCGGGCCGTAGCAGTCGTGGGTGAAGTCGGCCACTTCCTGCGCGAGAACCGGGTCGGCGATGCGAGTGGCGTTGATCTCCATGCGCATTTGCCGCAGGTCAGTACCACAGGGAATTGCGGCCACTGAGGCGCCGGTCACCGCCCGCGACAATGCGTGCATGAATACCCACCACACCGGAACCTTCGCGCTCTGGTTGTTGAGGGTCGTGAAGGACTGGCTCCAGCCGGTATCGGTGGGCAGCGGCACGTTCACCTGGCACTGGGCCGAACGACTGGTATCGAACTTGATAGTCGCCAGATCTACGTCGATGGTCGGCACGCAGGCGAACATCACCACGACGATGGCGACCCAGATACGGTTCTCGATGCGTTGAGACGACAGGATGCCCTTGTTGCCCTCGTCGGCACCCTCGGTTCGCACGTTCAGCCACTCGCCGAGGATGATGGCCAGGAACGGCAGCGCGATCACTCCGCTGGTCACCACGATGGCCCAGATGCCGTTGTGCACGATCCAGGCGACGAGCGTCAGGTAATACTCCAGATAATCGGTTGTCAGCAATGTCATGGCTCGTCACCAGCCTTAGTGCAGTCGCAGCCAGTTGCTGGCTTCGGACAGGACGATGGCGAGCACGCCCAGCACCTCGACCCGGCGCAATTGCCGGTGTGATTGCGGATCGCGCGCCAGGCGGCGCCGACGTACCCAGGGCCAGACGGCAAGGACGGCGGCGTACAGGCACAGGCGCCAGACAAAGAAGTGCCCGGCGTGATCGTCGAGCCACTGTTGCCAGTTCTCGATACCGCCCAGTAAATGGATGCCGGCAAAGGCGACCACGAAGGCCAGGACGAACAGGCTGGCGACCAGCAGCGCCATGATGATGAGCAAGCGACGCAATGGCCGATCAGGCTTGGTGGGTGAGAACGGCGAGGGCATGACAGTTTCTCCGGAGCAAAGGAACGCTCCGGGCAGTTCATGACAAACCGCCGTGTTCTTCGACAAACAATGCGGCATTCACCCTCACCGCATTGCCGCCCAGGATCTGTCATGCCTTGCGGTGAAACTCAATGGCATGGTGGCGCAGTTCAAGGTGTAATGCTCGCTTTGCGATTTAATCTGTATAAAAATACAGAGAATTGCAGCAGGCCCGATAAGCAAGCCGTCTTCGGAGTGAGTTGTCATTTAATGGCAGCGTTGCTCTTCAGGCGGCTTTTCTTTCGGGTCGGTATAACATGTAAAGGAGCATTGATTGGACGCGTTTGTTACCTGGGTCAATAACCCACTTGTACAAAGTGCCGTTATTTCCCCACTTGTGGGCGCCATATTGGGGCTGCTATTTGGCGGATTCAACAACACCCCTTCGCCTGCGGCACCTGTCACAGTGCAGCAGACCGTTATCACCTTCAGGCAAACGGTCGTGGTGAATCAAGGCCGGGGAACATCCTCTTCTTCGGACGACGTGTGGGCTTACCTTGGCGCACTATTTCTGGTCGTGGCCGTTGTCATCTGGGGATATAGCCGTTACGCCAGTGACATCCTGCACTATTGGCTGAGTGGGGTGTTTTCCTGCACGGCGTTTATCCTGGCAGCTGGTTTGGCCTCTGCCATCCGGGGGCAATACAACAGCGCGGAATGGGGCTGGTACATCTTCACGCCCCTGGTTGCCGTGGGCGCCTCCATCTACCTGACCGAACTGGCGCAAGCAGGCATTATTGCCGGCGCCCGTGAGGCGGCTTTCCGCTACGGGATCATTGATTACTATTTTGATGTACTGGAGGACGAGCACCGGATCTGGATACTGTCTCAGCTCTTCGGGGTCGTGATGGGGATCGGCGCAACGCTTGCTGCGGCACTCCGATCGCTACATTACCTCGCCCTGATGAACCAGCGGGCCAGCGGCACGCTGTCCTCGCTCTGGTTTGCCCTGGCCCGGTACACCCGGTTTTCCGCTCGTATCAGCGGTGTCGTGCTGCTGATCATGCTGCTCGGTGCGGCCTACTTCATGCTCTCGGGCCAGGCGTATGAACTGTGGATGCGACGAGGCTAGCCGGCGACTAGCGCCCCACATACAGCGTGACGATCTGGGGCCGTTCATGGCCGAGTTCATGGCTGATAATCTGGCGAGCCTGCGCATCGACCTGGCGCTGGGCCGGGGTCAGGTCGCGCGCCGTCGGCCCGCCCGCAGCCGGCGCCTGCCAGCCGGTCAGTGCCTCATATCTTGCCTGGGCATACTGATGACGTAGGCCGTGCATATTGCTCAGTCCTGCCGCCTTGCACTGGCCGTCATACACGTGCTGCTGCTGGATATAGGACTTGTGCGCCGGGATCAGCGAACCGGCGCCCGCCAGCGTCCGGGCCGCATCGAGCACCGTCCGTTGCTGCGGCGTGGTGATGGGCACACTGCGTGGTTTACCGCCCTTCGTCCATGATCCTTTTAGCGCTATGTGGTCGCCCCGGTCTGCCCAGGCCGGCTGGAACTTGATGCACTCCTGGCGGCGCAGCCCGAAGGCGGCCTGTAGGCGCAGGCTCATCTGCACATGCGCATCGCGGATGGCCTCCAGGCGCTCGTCCAGGGTCTGTGCCTTACTCTGGTTGGTGCTGTACTGGCGCTCAGGAATGCCGAGCTGGCGGTTGTCGGCAGGCAGAAGCCCCCCTTTGCCGATCTTCTCGGCCCACCAGCGCAGATGGCTCAGGCGGTTTTTCAGGGTGCCGGTCGACAGCCCCTGTGCCTGCCACTGGTTGAGCAGCGCATCGACGTGCTTGCCCTTGAGCGAGCGAGCCTGCATCTGGTTGAACCCCGCGTCACGCAACTGGCGGGCCATCAGCGTCAGGGAGCGCTGCCGGTCGGCCTGTGTGGCGAAGCTGCCGTCACGGTTGCGTCGGCACAGCTGTTTCAGCGTCCAGGTCAAATCATCCACCGCCTGCCTCCTGTGTCCTGGGTGTAGCGTCATGCTGAGAACTTGATCGGTTAGTGTTATTGCCAACTCGCTATGGCGAGATCCCCGAAGGGCGAAGGGTCTGGGTGCTCAGCACACCCGTTGCCTCGGTATGAGGCGTCCGCCTTGCTTCCTGTGGGAAGACCGGGCAGCCAGTCATGGTGCGTAGTGCATGGATAAACCTCCTGTGGATGGGATAAGGGACAGCTCCCGGCTGATGACGACAGCGGGCATGGGACAAACAGGCAGCAGGACGCTGCGGCGGATGGGACGACGCCGGATGGCTTGATGAGAACGGTGGCTCACCCTGTTGCAGGGCGGCGCGCGAACGAGCCTGGCGCACCTGGGGTGGCTTCATCCTTGCGGACAGGCACTTGCAGAAGCCGGTGCCTTTGGGGTGGCCGGATGGGTACGGCCCGCGCAATGACGGCGCATGGAAACTGCGCCAGCATGTCCGGCGTTGTACCTGCCGGTAGGTCACTGCCGGGACAGTATCGCCCGGCCATCATCATGTGCGACAGAGACAATGCGATGCTGCGCCAGCCCGTATTGTTGCTGCAGTTCGCCGTGTCGTCACTGCGGTGTGCAGTGACGACCCGGCAGCCGTACGTTGCCCGATCTGGCGCAGGCAATGAGCGTTCATGTGACCGCCGTCTTGCTCGGTTAGTCGCGGCGCGGGGCCTGTTCCCGATGGCTGTGCCACTGACGCGGCCTGCGGCCTTGTCGGCTGCCCGACCCGTCAGGCCATCAGGCCGCCCTGCCTGGTCAGGCAGCGCCAGGGTTTGCGCCTGCTCATGCTGGATCAGGCTGCCACCCTTTGTCCTGCATGAGCCGGGCGGCAAGCTCACTGGCATCCGTGGGCTTGCCCAGCATGCTGCGAATGTTGGCGAGGTGTGCCCTGACGACTTCCGGGGCTGCGGGCTTGAACGCGGGGGACGGTGGTGCAGTCGGCTGAGTGGCGACCACGGCGGGCTTTGCCGGGGCGGGAGGGCTGGCAGGCTGACGCAGCCTGCGACCCGCCCAAAAACGGAATTCTCCGGCCAGTACCCGCTTGATCAACCCGAAGAAATAGGCGATGGCATTGCGTACCACGCCGCTCTGACTGCGGGCCTGCAATTCATCGAGGACATCCTGACGCTGTTGCTCAGGCAACTGACGCAGCGCCGCCTGAATATCCTGTTGCTGCCTGGGCTTGACGCCGATCAGGCAGGGTGGCAACTGCACGGAACTGGATTTTTCGTTTTCGCCCGCGCAGTACGTACTTTTTTTATACTTATACAAACTATACGTAGGCGCAGAATCCTGAATGGTCTGCCGGGCGCGATGGTTCTGTGGCAGAACGGCCATTGGATTGGCGGATGCGTTGGCTGGTTCTTCCGGGGCGTCGGTATCCGCAGGTTGAGGCTGCCCGGTCGCCGTCGATGCCGGTGGCGGCGGATCGTTATGATCGTCGTCAGCGACAGGGCCGGGCTTTTCATCCGTCATCGTGGCCTGGATGTGGCTGGCTACCCGTGATACCTGATTGTTTTCGTGGCGTTCTGATTCGTGTAGCAAATCCGGCAGGCTGGCATCAAGTTCGCAGGCCTGGGCAAACCTGAGAGGGTGGTCGTGTACCTGGTACAGCTCACTCAATACATGGCCGGTCAGTGGGTCGCGGTGTTGGCCGATCAGGCTGATCCAGCCGGTCAAGCGCAGCACCACCAGTACGCGCCAGGCGGTCTCGTAGCCAGCACGCTGGCCCAGCGGGATCGAGGTGAGGTAGCGGCGCAGTTGTCCAAGATTCGCCAGCGGACTGAGGCCGTCAGCGGCACGCAGCATCCGAAGCACCTGCCAGCCATTGCGTTCAAGGGGCGTCAGGCGGGTGTCGAGCATCAGGGCGGTAGGAGTGCCAAGTAAGGTCTCGCCTGCAGAGGCGTTGCTGTGAGGGTGCGTCATGTCAGTTCTCCAGAATGGCAGGCGGGTTCGCCCGATGCCCTGCATCTCACTGGAGTTCTGTTTTCATGTCAGGCAACAATAGGTTCTGCGGCACAACCCTATTTCATACCGCCGTCAGACTGTGGCCGCTGACGTTCGGTGCGCGACGGCGGGGCCTTTCCGATGCACTCGGGCATGAACAGGCAAAGCAGCATTCACGCGGTTACAACCGCTTGACTCACACATTCAGGCCAATAACAAAAGTCAGGGGTACAGTCGGATAATGGGAGGGTGAGGCCGTTGCCTGGCTTGCCACAACGACCAGGCTTGTTGCTCGGCAAGATACTGGCGAGCGCTGCCCAGTCCAGCCAGTTCCAGTCGGTGCGCGAGTTCGGCACGGACAGGCAAGCGGCCATTCAGTACGGCACGCAGATGGCGGGGGCTGAATCCCAGGTGGGTAGCCAGGGCATCGGCGTTGATGCCCAGCGCTGGAAGTACGTCAAGGCGTAGTGCTTCGCCTGGGTGAGGTGGATTGTGCATGGGGATAACGTTCTCCGGCTTCCAAGCAGAGGGACAAGCGTTATGGATGCGCACGTTGCTCGGTTGGACGATAAAAGCCTGTTTTGCTTATCCGGTTATCATTGTGCCTTAGAAAGTCCAATCGCTTTCTCCAGGACGGCTTGCAGCATTTCCTGCGATGACTGACCTTCTTTGAAGATGCTTTCAGAGAGTTTCTCGGTGTCTTCCTCGGTTGCTTGTTTGATTAGGGCGAGCGGTCCCCATTGGTCTAGTTGTTCTTGGTACAGGCTATCGATGCTGTCCCTGTGACCATCCGGGTAGGCCGCCTTTTCTACCGGAGGCAGATCATCGAAGTAGTCCAGAATGCTTTTGAAAAAAATCACGGTTATCGCCACCATTTGTTAGTTTGGCTGACAGGCTGGAGAAATATGCTTCATCCTGCTTGCTAAGTTCCCCATAAGCGGCATATCGTTCTGCTTCTGTGTAAGTTCCCGAATCATCATAGACAATGGCGCTCAAATCATTTCGAGCCATGCCTGCGAACGGATTGGAAAGATGCTTGGGCGGGGATTGGGATAGCCCGATGGCCCAATCCAGAGACTTCTGGCCTAAAGTCAATCGAGCGGGATCGTCTGTTTTTGGAAGTAAGTCGTCTTTGTTATAGCTCCCGCCTGCAATAAGGTGTCCGAAATTATAAATATCCTTCTGTCCTTTTGCATATAGGCTCTTCAACTCGCTTTGTGACATGGATGTCTGTCGCTCGATAGCACTGCTTTGAATATAGCGTGCCTGAGCGGAACTGGATATTGAAACGGTTGCGGCAGTGCTTGAGTTGGTGTTTTCAGTAGTGGACTTTGTAGTGTTCTCCGATCGCAAGCCTTCCTGAGCAGGCGCTTTTGCGGGAATGCTCGTCTGATAAGATTTGATCGAGATGTTCATGGTTTATTGTGCCTTAGAAAGCCCAATCGCTTTCTCCAGGACGGCTTGCAGCATTTCCTGCGATGACTGACCTTCTTTGAAGATGCTTTCAGAGAGTTTCTCGGTGTCTTCCTCGGTTGCTTGTTTGATTAGGGCGAGCGGTCCCCATTGATCCAGCTGTTCTTGATACAGACTGTCGATGCTGTCCCTGTAACCATCCGGGTAGGCTGCCTTTTCTACCGGAGGCAGATCATCGAAGTAGTCCAGAATGCTTTTGAAAAAATCACGATTATCGCCACCATTTGTTAGTTTGGCTGACAGGCTGGAGAAATATGCCTCGTCCTGCATGCGGAGTTCTGCTGAGGCAGCATATCGCTCGGCCATGGTGTATGTTCCGGAGTCATCATAGACCACGGCACTCAGATCATTTCGGGCCATTCCAGCAAAAGGGTTAGAAGCATTCCCCGGGGGGGATTGATGAAGGGAAATGGCGTATTCCAGAGATTTTTTTCCCAGTTCCAATCGTGCGGGATCATCTGTTTGTGGTAGCAAATCATCTTTATTGTAATTTTTGCTGCCGAGAAGTTGGCTGAAATTGTATATATCAGACCATGTACTTGAGTGTAGCTGCTTTAATTCACCTTGCGACATGGCAGCTTGGCGCTCGGTTGCGCTGCTCTGGATATAGCGGGCTTGTGCGGAGCTGGATATTGAGACGGTTGCGGCAGTGCTCGAGTTGGTGTTTTCAGCGATGGACTTTGTAGTGTTGTCCGAACGCGGTATTTCCTGGGCAGGCACTTGTGCGGGAATGCTCGCCTGATAGGATTTGATCGTGATATTCATAGCAATACTCCAAAAGCCGGAGATAACAGCATAGCTATCCCCGGCCAGAGAGCCTAGAGAAATGCCGAATTACTTGATTTCAAATTCGACTGTATAGTTGTACGGAAGCCCAGCTTGGGCCGCAGTGATGTTGGCATTACAGGTGGCGCGAGTGGTGCCAATGCTGGTGCCGGTCTTGGTCCAGCTCGGTACTTTGGTGCTTGGGTTGACCTGGTGCGATGCCGCAAAACGGCATTTCTTGTTGCCGGAAGCGTAGACGAAGCGCATGCCAGAAACCGTATCTGCAACGCTGGTCAGGTAGAAAGTTGTTGTATTGGACGGCAGGATCGAGCCTGGCGTCGGCGAGACGCTACCTGAGAAGTACTCGTAAGTGTATGCTGCTTCGGTGGTGGTGGAGTTTTTCACCTTAACGGTGACAGTAGTATTGGCCGCGTGGGCGGTTGCGACCATCGACGCGAAGAGAGCGGCTGCTCCGAACAGTTTAGCGAGTTTCATAAAATGTCCTTTTAAGTTGATAATCTCTACAGCGCTTGTCCCTCAGCATTCAGGCAAGTACCTGACCTGCCAGGTCTCCCCGGCAGCGGAAGAACATCTAAATTAACGGCGGTAAATGAGAATTCTTTAGCTTTCCTGGCTGTTTTTTCTGCATTTTTTTGCGTAAGTTTTCGTCGTGCTCATGGCGCCAGAACATACCCTGCCTGCAACCCTTGCACCTCAACGCCCTGGGTGATCGCCTGTCCAGGCACGGCAGGAACATTCGCTGGCGTTGCGCCTGCTGTGGCGCGGAACATGACATAAGTTGAACCGTTATTGTCCGTCGCCAAAACCTGGGGCGGAACCACGATGCCCTGCTCGTTGCGGTAGAGGATGACCGCCAGCCGGACGCTCATATCCAGCCTGACCTGCGCGGCTTCGGTCTTCGGCGTATCGAAATGGGCATCATTACTTCATTGCAAGCGCTGCCACCTTCACTAAATCTTCTTTGCTTAAGTTAAGGTCTTTGGTAACTTTTGCCAGCATTTGATTTGCATCTGCCAACGCTCCAGATAGCGCATTGATCATTGCCTGGCTCTGCGCAACTTTCACCTGTCGCGTTTCGTCGCTAAGGCTGGCATCGTTCATGATCTGTTGGAGTTTTTCCTGTTCAGCCTTGAGCTTTTCTTTAAGGTCGCGGATCATTTTCAGAATGCGCTGCACTTCATCGGGGAGGCCGCTATTTTCAATGTCGTCGTATTTCCCTGATGTTTTCTTGTTGGCTTGCCCAGCCATCATAAGGCCAGCCATTGAAATTTTTACAGAGCCTGCGTCATCTGGCTGAGTATTTCCAAGGGGAGACTGCGCACTGCCCGTTGTGATGGTCTGCGCAGGCTGTACGGACATGATGCCGGTTGACGATGTGATGATGCTCATGCGTCCGTCACCCTTGTGAGACTGCCCTTGAGTCCTGTGGCTCTACGGCTTTTGCCGAACGTTGCGCTTGGGCCATTTGTTCAAGTTGCTTGATCAGTTCAGCAATGTCCACATCTTTAGGAACATTCAGTTCTTCAATGCTTTCACCACGAGATAGGCGCTGTGCCAGCTCAGAGAAATTGACTTGGTAGCTTGATGAATTACCGCTTGAATAGTTGCGATCTTGCGGAGAATAGGTTTCTTTCGCTACAGTAGCCCCGGTAACTGGTGAAGCATTTGCAACAGCAGCGATGAGCTTCATGGAATTGATTGCGCCACCACGACTCCCGTTAAATTCACTTCCGGCATATGTGGGAAGTTGTTTTTGCTGAAAATCCCATTGATTGTATTTTGCGTCTTGATTTATCCCCTTGCCATCAGGGCCAAATTCTACTGAGCCAGATATATATCCGAAATTGACTTGTTCGTAAGTCAGAAGTTTTGCGTCGATAAGCCCTCTGTAAAGAGTGAGCATATCATTGCGGCTGGCATCTTTAACATTGATATCTTTTACTATCTCTTTAAATTTATCATAATCATCCTGACTTAGAACGCCACCCAATACCCCGTTTTGGCTGGTTTCTTTCCCTACTTTTACGGTAAATCCCTCATACTGTTTGGGATCAAGCAGTGAACGGTTCGCGTTGAGTGATAAATTGCCCAGTGCATTTGATAACGGGTTAATTGATGGCATGGTCTATGATTCTCCCTTTGAGTTGCCATGACGCGATTTTGATAGAACTGGGGAGCAGACGATGGCTCCCCAGTTCAGCTTTATTAAATCAATCAAGTGCCAGGGATTGTGAACAGTGGCATACGACCTTCCATACGCCAGTTACGTACTTGAGATGTACCTACGTTCTCGATGCGATAACGGTATTGGCCGGTAGCACTGGGTACGAAGCTCCGATTAACAGTTCTTGCTCCATTACTGGTGGTCGAAGACACGAGAGACCACGACGAACCAGAACGTCGCTCAATGATATGGGCGATCCTGCTCGTCGGGTTGTTGCCGGAAAGGTCTTCAAACTTGAACGTCACCGAGCCAATGCACGAGATGCTGAACTCATACACGTTCTGAGAATCACCTGCAGAAAGGCTTGCCCCGCTGCTGGTGATGTTCATATAAGCGCATGCAGCAGCCGCCATGTTGCTGGTACTCAGCAACAATGCCGCGAATAGCGAGAAGAACAGTTTTTTCATACGATACTCCTTGTGGATGAAATAGCTGAATCCCCTTCGCCCTCGTTCGGCACGGAAAGCTGGTGAAGGGTAACTTCTATAACGGCAGGAAATGAGAATTCTTTAGCTTTTCTTGACTGTTTTTTCTGCAATTTTTGCGTGATTTTTTGCCGTCGCCCACGTTCAGGGCACCAGAACATACCCTGCCTGCAACCCTTGTACTTCAATGCCCTCAGTGATTGCCCGTCCTGGTACAACCGGAATCTTCGATGGCGCTGTATCTGCGGTGGCGCGGAACATGACATAAGTTGAACCGTCACTGTCCGTCGTCAATGCCTGTGGCGGCACCACGATGCCCTGCTCGTTGCGGTAGAGGCTGACCGCCAGCCGGGCGCTCATACCCAGCCTGACCTGCGCGGCTTCGGTCTGCGGCGTATCGACGGCAATCACAATGTCGTAGTGGGCGGCTGCGCCGGGGGCATCCGCCGCGTTGCCCTGTACCGCGATGGCGGCAATACGGCCTGTCAGCGTTATCCCGGCGAAGCCATCGCCCGTGATTTGCACGGGCATGCCCTCGCGTAGCTGATGCAGGTCGGTTTCCTCTACGCGGGTGAGTACCTGGATGCGATCCAGCCCGATTACGGTCAGCAGTGGCGTGCCTTGCGTGACCTGTACGCCAGCCTGCGCGATAAGCGCTTTTCCGCCCTCGGGCACCGATGGACGCGCCACCACGCCAGGAAATGGCGCTCTAAGCACGCGCCGTTCGCTTTGCGCCGTCACGGCCTGATAGCGGGCTTGTGCGTTGGTCAGCTCCATCTCGGCAATCTTGCGTTCTTCGCCCTGGCCGCGAGACTCGGCGGTACGCAGTTCGTCCCGGGCGGCAAGCAGGTCTTGCTGCTGGGTGCGTACCTGCTGCGCCAGCGTATCAACTTCCATGCGGGCCACGATCCCACGCTCGAACAACGCCCGCGTGTCTCGCAGGTTGGCCTGCGTGGCTTCCAACGTTGAACGAGCGGTCTGCACGGCGCGTCGGGCGCGTGACACTTCGGGGCTGCCGTCCCAGTTGCGCAGTTGATGGGCTTCCCGTTGTGCCTTGAGCAGTTCGGCCTGTGCCTGCCGCAACTGGATTTCGATTTGCGCCGGGTCAAGCCGCAGCAGTGTCTGGCCCGCCTCAACGGTTTGACCTTCCTGCACCAGCACGTCCCGAATGACGCCTTCAAACGGCGCGGACAGGGTTTCCTGCCGGGCAGCCTGGATGCGGCCCACCAGGCCCAGCTGCTGTTCCACCAACTGGGGCTGTACCTGCACCCATTGCGCTTGTGGTTGCTGGGGGATGCTGGCGTTGTCGGATTGCCAGAAGGCGGCGGAAGTCGCGGCTGTCAGCAACACGAGTAACGCCGAACGCATGGGGTGGCGGCGGACGTGTGCGATCAGTGGGTCTATCAAGCGATTTTTAATCATTCAGCGATATGTCCCAGCTTTCCAGTGTGGTGCCCAGCGTCTGATCGAGTTCGGCCTGCGCGTTCAGGTAGCTGATCAATGCGTTCAGGCGGGCGTTCTCGGCATTGCGCAGGTCGTTCTCGAAACTCAGCACCTGAAAGTTGCTGGAGCGGCCCACGGTGAGCTTTTCCCGTTCAATTTCCAGCTTGCGGCGTGAAAGGTCGAGCGCACGCTGGGCGATTTCGTACTGTCGCCAGCGGGTGCCAATATCGCGCACCGCATTCGCCACGTCGCGCTCCAGTTGCTGGCGGGCTTCGGCCAGCTGGATTTCCTGATTGCGCACGTTGACCTGGGCCTGTACCTCGGCCTGGCGCGTGCTGAGGTCGCCAATGGGGATTTCGACCTGGATGCCGACATAGTTTTCCCAGGTTCGTGCGGAACCGCTCAGGGTATTGCGGTCGCGTATCTGGCTGGCGCCGCCCACCAGAGAAACGTCCCACAGGCGGTCATTACGCGCTACGGCAAGATTGATGGTGGCCTGTTCGCTGTAGATGAGTTGAGAGAGCCAGGCGGGTTGCAAGGCTTCGGCTTGCCGGAGCGCCTCAGCGGCATTGACGTCCACGCGCCGCGCCTGCAGTGCCTCGGTGGCGACTATCGGCGTATTCAGATTCAGGGCGAGTAGCTGCAACAGGGCAAGCCGTGCGGTATCCGTCTGATTGCGGGCCTCTTCATAGGCCAGTTCCTGTGAGGCGACTTCGGCCTCTGTCTGCACGATTTCAAACTCGGCCATGCGTCCGGCAGCGATCATGGCGCGGTTGACTTCAAGCAACTGACGGGCGCGTTGCAACGATTCCCTGGAAATCTTCAACTGCTCCTGTGCCTGCAGCAGGGTGCGGTAGGACGCAATCACTTGCGTGATGGTCTGCGAGACAGTGGATTTCAGGTTGAGCCGGTTGGCCTGCTCGGATAGCCGCGCCAGGCGCACCGGTGCTGTCGCAATATCCTTGCCTGCGCCGCGTAACAACGGCTGGATCAGAGAAATGTTGGCCCCGTCATTGCGTGACAGCCCGGCCTGGTCGGCCTGCGTATGGCGGTACGTCCAGCCCAGGCTTACGCGGGTGCCATAGGGCGTCAGCAATGTGGTTGTGGGGGTTACGGTGCTTTCCCGGTAACGGTCATCCTGATTCCGGCTGGAAAGATAGCCGCCGCTGAGCACCAGTTTGGGTGTGAAGCGGTCTTCCGCCACGCGCAGGTCGAATTTCTGGGCAATGCGATCGAGATAGGCGCTGCGGATGGCGCGGTTGTCGCGCAGCCCCAGATAGATCGCGTCGCTCAGGGTCAACTCGATGGTCTCGGCATTGAGTGAAATGCTGGCCGTCGTCGATGATGGCTGACCCTGGCGGGTCGCCTGGGATGGGCGCAGCGCCCCATCTGTCCTCGCCTGCGCAACGACAGGGGCCATCAGCATGAGTGCGATGAGGATAGACACTTTACGCATCACGCAACGCCTGTACCGGGGTGAGGCGCGCAGCCGCCATCGCAGGCGACAGCCCGAAAAACAGGCCGGTTGCGATGGCGCTGCCAATACCGAGCGGCAATGCCGCCGCCGAGAATGAGAAGGCAGACCAGCCCGAGTAGTGAACGAAGGCCCAGGCCATGATCAGGCCAACAGCCGCGCCAGCCAGTGCCCCGGTGGCGGCCAGTACAACCGCTTCCAGCAGGAAGAGCCTGGCAATGTCCCTGGGGCGAGCGCCGAGCGCCATACGCACGCCTATCTCACGGCGGCGCTCGGCGACGTTCATCACCATGACATTCATGACGCCGATGCCGCCGACCAGCAGGGCGATACTGCCCAGTCCTGCCAGCAGCCAGGAAAACAGGCGTGACTGTTTCGCCATGCCCTCAAGCAACAGTCGGGGAATTTGCACGTTGACCTCATAGCCGGGCATCCTGCCTTCCACCCATTGCTGCAGGGCGGGGGAGGTTTGCACCAGCGTTGCGCCGTTGGGGTTGCGGGCCAGTACGCTGGTGATCTGCGGACTGGGGATGATGCGTCGCATGCCTTCCAGTGGCAGCAAAATGGCGTCGTCCGGCGGGGCGGGAAGCAATGGGTTCTGGCCTGCGGGTTGCAGGATGCCGATCACCTGAAACAGATAACCGCCGATCTGAATGCGGTCGCCGGGCTGGGCATGGATGCCTGCGTTTTCCCACGCCGCTGCGACATTCGCACCCAGCACCGCATGGGTACTGTGCGTATCGAACTGGCTCAGGAAACGCCCCTGCGCCAGTTGGAGATCCAGCACGCCGGGCAGGTCGGCATTGCTGCCCAGTATTGTTGTACTCAGAGCATGGCCTTTAAGCCGGGCGTCACTACTGGTCAGGATGAGAGGAGCTGCCGCTGTAATGTCGGGGATGGCCTGGCGCAACGCGGCGGTATCCAGTGTGGCGACGTTCGGTAACGCCTCGCTGCGGCCGCTGCCGGGGATCTGCACGTTTGCCACAAGCAGATCGCTGCCCATCCCCTTGAAGACGTTCATGGCTTCACGTTCGGCGTTGTGCCCGATGTTCAGCAGGGCAACGACGGCCATGCAGCCCACGGCGATCCCCAGCAGCGCCAGAACGGCACGGCGACCGAGCTGGCGCAGATTCTCCACGGGTTCGCGCACCAGGTGCAGCCATGAGGGGCCGTAGCCATGCGATGAGGTCAGTGTGATGGCAGCACGTCTAGGCATGTCCCGCTTCCTCGATCCGGCCATCGCGGACTTGAATGCAACGAGCCATGCGATCGGCAATCCCGGTATCGTGCGTCACCACAACCAGGGTCGTGCCGCGTTCGCGGTTCAAAGACAGCAGCAGCCCGATGATGTCCTGCGCCGTCTGGCTGTCGAGGTTGCCGGTGGGTTCGTCAGCCAGCAGCAGCGAGGGTTCGCCGACAAGGGCGCGGGCTATCGCGACACGCTGGCGCTGGCCGCCCGACATATCGGCGGGTCGATGGTGGCTGCGGTTGCTCAGGCCGACGCGCTCCAGTTGCGTCAGGGCAGCCTGGCGGGCTTGCGGCTGGGGGATGCCGCGATAGAGCAGCGGGAGTGCCACATTGTCGAGCGCATCGAGCCGTGGCAGCAGGTTGAAACTCTGGAATACGAAGCCAATGATCCGATTACGCGCGATGGCGCGTGATTCGGCATCGGCGTTGGTCATGTCTTCGCCCGCGAGCAGAACACGCCCCGAAGTCGGTTCATCCAGCAGCCCGATGAGGTTGAGCAGCGTGCTTTTCCCTGAGCCAGACGCACCAACGATGGCGCAACTTTGGCCTGTGGGGACAGAAAACGACACATCATACAAAACCGCCTGACTGGACGCGCCCGTAGCATAAGCATGCGTAATATTTTCCAGGCGAATCAAATCGGTGTCGTGAACTCTCTGCATCCTCTCTCCAGATGATTTTGCCGTCCCCTTGCCTGTGCTGTCGCAGCAGACGATGATGTTTCTGGGCTTATGATTTCTGGTTATTTGTTAGTCGTTTTGTTAGTTGTTCCAGCAAGGATTCAAGTTCATCTTTATGTTGTGATGACTCTGTGCTTTTAGCCTCCTGTATCCAGCCCTGCAACTGCATGTCATAGCCTTTGGGAAGTTGGGACTCTTCAATGGCGGGTAGAGATTTATAGTGGTCAAGAACTTCCTGGTGGGTCTCTGCAGATATTTTGCCTGTACGGTTGTAGTCATCCATCATTTTGGCAACAACCTTTACGCGCCACTGATATTCCTGATCATCCGCTTCTGATAAAGCCGCACGGCGCTCGTTGACAGTGAAGGCGCCGCTGTCGTCGTAAGCGATTAGTGCAAGTTGGTCGCGTGACATACCTTTGAATGGATTGCTGCCTTGGCCGTTGGTAAAGGCAGTTGCCTGTTTTGCTTGTGCAAGTCGTTGTGAGTCGTCGGAGTTCGGGACTTCTGCATCATGAATAGCTTTGTTGCGTGTATAGCTTTCACCATAAAGCTCATGAGCGGTCGATTGGGCAATAGCTGCAAGTCCGTCACGATTGGTGATGGCGTCTCGTGTTTCGGCTCGAACGGCGGCATCATTAAGCAGGCGTGATAGCGATGAAACCTGCATTGTTGCACTGTTGGGAGTGTTGATTATCTCAGAGGTCTGAGAGTATGTTGTTTCCCCAGTTTTATTAACAAAACTGCGTTCGCTTACTTGAGTTTGTTGAGGCGTGGTTGTGCCAAGTTGATTAATGCTATTCATATAGCGTCCCGTAGGAATTGTAATCTGCATTGCGCTTTCAGAAAGAGGGGCGACCAGTTACATATGCCGGGTCGCCCGTTGTCAGTTACTTCATCGTGAATTCAACCGTCCACGAGTAGTTTGACAAATTCTGCGATTTGATGGTGGCGGTGCAGACTGCCCCACCGCTAGCGGTTGCAGTTTTGTTCCATTTCGGAATTTTAGTTGGGCCGCCAGGTAGCAGAGCGCCGCCCGAGATTTGATTTACGAAGGTTGTACCGAAGACGCAGGTCTTACTGCCTATGGTATAGCGCACGGTTGCTGCGTTGGCATCGGGGCTGATGATATTTTGCACAACGTATGTGTCAGCACCTTGAGGCTGCACTGTCGTTTTTGGCTTAGGGCTTGCATTGGTGTTGGTACTCACCTCATTATTGGTGACGACCTTGTAGGTGGCCTCTTGAGTGCTGAGGTTTTTGAATGTTACGGTCACTGGCGGGCCAGCAAATGCAGCGCCAGCGGCACACATCGTCGCAGCGGCAAGAGCAGCCGACAGCATGGTTTGTTTGATCTTCATATACGATCTCCTTCAGTGGTATTGAACAATGTATCCGTGCAGGGTTTGTGTTCGCCCGTCCGGTATTGCAGCACTTCGTTGTGCGATTCCATGCGGCAATTCTGCTTTATCTTGCCTGCGTTGAAACGTCTTCTCGTGGATTCTTATTCAATGCAGGCTGATAAAATTTTTGTATAAGTTCCCTACGGGTTAACGGCTACAAATGAGAATTCTTTAGGGTTGGATTGCGTTATTTTTGTGCTGCTCGGGCTTCTGCTGAATTGCAGTGTCCTTGTCAGTGAAAGAACGTCCATGGCGGGACAAACCAGGCAACATTGCCACTATGAAGGTTGCTTCGCCTGGCACCATGACCTGAGGCAGCACCTACAAGCTCTTCTTGGCTGGAGCAGGGACGCGGAGTGGTAGATGCAGGCTGGGGCGGTGCTTCTTGTTCGGCATCAGTCACCGCATGGTTGCTGCTGCCCAGGGGCATGCAGGCAATGATCGGGTAAGATGAAGAGACGATATGACCAAAAAACAAGCACTTGAAGCGGTGTCGTGAGAAAGCGCTTGCCAAGACAGCAAGGGTAGTACATAATCCAGTCCGTCAAGCAGAGCGGTGTACCAAAAACCTCTGTTGAATCAATAGGATAGGGATCGACGGGGAAACCCGTTTCCCGCTCCAAATAAATGAAAACGCCGCTCAATCGAGCGGCGTTTTCGCTTCTGTCGTTTGTACAGGCACAAAACAACAGGCCCGCCGGTTTACCGTGCGGGCCTTTTGTTTATTGGCAGATCAGTGCTTGGAGCCGTCGGTGGGCAAGGCCAGCAGTTGCTTTTCCTGGTTCCAGTCGAAGGGTTCGTCGTTCTCCTCGGCTTCGAAACGGCGCTCGTCGAGGGCCTGGTACAGGGCGATTTCCTCGTCGGGCATGAAGTGCAGGCAGTCGCCACCGAAGAACCACAGCAGATCACGGGGTACCAGGTGGGCGATCTGTGGGTAGCGGTGGAACACCTGGCTGATCAGATCCTGGCCCAGGTATTGGCTGGAAACCGGGTCGCGCGGCAATTCGGCGAGCAGTTCGTCGTAGCGCTCGAGGAACAGGGCGTGGCTGTCGTCGAGCACCTGTTCGGCTTCGCCCAGGGCGACGAGGATGCCGCGCAGGTGATTGAGCAGGGCGAGGTGGTGTTCGATATGGCTGGCCATGGTGCAGGTTCCTGAAGGGTAAAACGGGCGCAGGAGTATAGAGTTCCTGGCGCCCGCTGTCCTGCATGGCTGGCTTTCCTGGGAGGAGCTTTCGGCTCGGGCATCCTGCTTCGCTCTACCTCCTGCATCCCTGCAGTCGTAGTCGCGACGCATGAAGCTCGCGGCTAAAGCCCCTCCCACAGGCGGCTCGAGTCAGCGTACCTTGCCGCTCTCCAGCGTGAGCTCTTCCTTGGCGAAGTCGTCGACGTCAATCACTCGACGCCGAGCCGCCTCGGCCGCTTGCAGGCGCTGGCCCTGTTCGCCGTCGAGGATGCCGGCAGCGATCGCCGCTTCGATGGTGTCCTGGCCCGGCGCTGGTTGCAGGCTGCCGTCCTTGAGCGCCTGATGCAGGCGCTTGCGAGCGTCCTGGCTGGCCTGCACCAGGTTCAGCGCATGCTGCAGGGCGCCCACCGAATCCTGATCGGCCTGCGGGCGGTAGCAACCTTCCAGCACCGACTCCAGAGCAGGATCGCCGGCTTGGCGGCCGATGATTGCCGCCACTTCGGCGTCCAGTGCGTCGCTCGGGCCCTGGTGGCGGCGGCCCAGAGGGAACACCAGTACTTTGAGCAGGCAGCCGAACAGGCGGTTGGGGAAGTTGCTCAGCAGGTCATCCAGCGCTTGTTCGGCGTGGTAGAGGTTTTCCTCCATGGCCCAGCGCAGCAGCGGACGAATCGCTTCCGGGTAGTCCAGGTCGTGGTAGCGCTTGAGTGCGGCCGAACCCAGGTAGAGGTGGCTGAGCACATCGCCGAGGCGGGCGGACAGGCGCTCGCGGCGTTTCAGGTCGCCGCCGAGCAGCATCATGCTGCTGTCGGCGCACAGGGCGAAGGCTGCTGCCAGACGATTGAGGGCGCGGTAGTAGGGCTGGCTGAGATCGTCGCCGGGTACCTGGCCCAGGCGGTTCAGGGTCAGCCCCAAGAGGAAGCTGCTGGCGGCGTTGCCGACGGCGAAACCGATATGGCTCATCAGCAGTGTGTCGAACTCGGACAGTGCCTGATCCTTGTCCTCGCGGTCGGCCAGGGCCATTTCCTTGAGCACGTAGGGATGGCAGCGGATGGCGCCCTGGCCGAAAATCATCAGGTTGCGCGAGAGGATGTTGGCGCCCTCGACGGTGATGAAAATCGGTGCTCCCTGCCAGGAGCGGGCCAGGTAGTTGTTCGGGCCCATGATGATGCCCTTGCCGCCGTGCACGTCCATGGCGTGGCCGATGCACTCGCGACCGCGTTCGGTGAGATGGTACTTGAGGATCGCCGACAGCACCGAGGGTTTCTCGCCCAGGTCGACGGCGTTGGCAGTGAGGATGCGCGCGCTGTCCATCAGCCAGGCGTTGCCGCCGATGCGCGCCAGGGCCTCCTGGATGCCCTCGAAAGCGGCCAACGGCACGTTGAACTGCTCACGCAACTGGGCGTACTGGCCGGTGGCGAGACTGGTGAACTTGGCCGCGCCGGTGCCGACTGCGGGCAGGGAGATGGAGCGGCCGACCGACAGGCAGTTCATCAGCATCATCCAGCCCTTGCCCAGGTACTCCTGGCCGCCGATCAAGTAGTCGAGTGGAATGAACACGTCCTTGCCCGAGTTCGGCCCGTTCATGAAGGCAGCGCCCAGTGGCAGGTGGCGGCGGCCGATTTCCACGCCGGGGGTGTCGGTGGGGATCAGCGCCAGGCTGATGCCGAGGTCTTCCTTGTCGCCGAGCAGGTGATCCGGGTCGTAGGCCTTGAAGGCCAGGCCGAGCAGGGTGGCCACCGGGCCGAGGGTGATGTAGCGCTTTTCCCAGTTCAGGCGCAGGCCGATCACTTCCTTGCCGTTGTACTGCCCTTTGCAGATGATCCCGGTGTCCGGTATGGCGCCGGCGTCGGAGCCGGCCAGCGGGCCGGTGAGGGCGAAGCAGGGAATGTCATCGCCGCGCGCCAGGCGCGGCAGGTAGTGCTGGCGCTGCTCAT
Organism: Ectopseudomonas oleovorans; assembly: GCF_029845265.1. NCBI lineage: Bacteria > Pseudomonadati > Pseudomonadota > Gammaproteobacteria > Pseudomonadales > Pseudomonadaceae > Ectopseudomonas > Ectopseudomonas oleovorans. Next base: position 52,460 of record NZ_JAOCLK010000011.1, on the reverse strand, counting down.
CGGTGCCGTAATGCAGTAGCAGTTCGGCCGGGCCGAGGGAGTTGGGCACCATCACGGTGGAGGCCAGGTCGCCGCTGCGGGTCGCCAGCTTCATCGCCACCTGCGAGTGGGCGTAGGCAGAGAAGCCCTTGCCGCCGTACTCCTTGGGAATGATCAGGGCGAAGAAGCCATGCTGCTTGATGTGCTCCCAGGCTTTCTCCGGCAGATCCATCTGCTGGCCGACCTGCCAGTCGCTGATCATCGCGCAGAGTTCTTCGGTGGGGCCGTCGATGAACGCCTGTTCCTCTTCGCTCAGCTTGGCTTTGGGGTAGGCCAGCAGCTTGTCCCAGTCGGGTTTGCCGCTGAACAGCTCGCCATCCCACCACACCGTGCCGGCTTCGATAGCGTCGCGCTCGGTCGCCGACATCGGCGGCAGTACGCGCTGGAACCAGGCGAACAGCGGGCTGGTGAACAGTTGCCGGCGCAGATCGCCGAGCAGGATGAACGAGGCGACGGCGCCGGTGACAATCCACAGCAGCAGTTGCAACCAGCCCGGTACCGGGCTGAACAGCGCCATGGCCACCAGATAGGCTGCGGTGATGCCGAGGGCGGGTAGGGCGGCGGTACGGCTATGGGCCAGGTAGGCGACCCCGAGCAGCAGAACCAACAACCAGATGGCGAGCATGTGCATTCCTCCATGATTCGAGCGGGCGACGCCCCGAGCATAGCCATAAAAAATGGCCGGGAGCCATTTTTAACGTCGCGTAGCGCCGACCCGCAGGGTGGCAGCCAGGGATGGCGGGCCATAAATGGCGGCAGGGGCGGTGAGCTTGGCCGGATCGTCGTCAAGGTGGCGCAATTGACGGGATTAGACTGAAGCAAACTTCAGGAGCCCTCGCCATGCAGAACTGTCTACGTCCCGTCCGCTTCATTGACAGTGACCATCGCGCGGTAGTCGAGTTCGCCGAACGTTGGCGTGGTGCGTCACGAGAACCGACCAGTCAGGCCGTGGCCCTGTATCTGGCGGTGCGTGACGAGGTTCGCTACAACCCCTATGCCTTCAGCCTCGATGCGCAGACATTGAAGGCCAGTCATGCATTGGCGGCCGGTGAGTCCTACTGCGTGCCCAAGGCTAATCTGCTCGCTGCCTGTGCCCGGCATTGTGGGATTCCCGCGCGTATCGGTTTGGCCGATGTGCGCAATCACCTGTCCACGCCGCGCCTGCTGGAACTGCTGCGCAGCGAGGTGTTCGCCATGCATGGCTACACCGAACTGTATCTGGACGGGCGCTGGGTCAAGGCCACGCCGGCGTTCAACGAGGCGCTATGCCGGGTGTTCAAGGTGGCGCCGCTGGAGTTCGACGGCGTGCATGACAGCGTCTTCCACCCCTACAACGACCAGGGTGAGCGCTACATGGAGTACCTGGTCGACCACGGTCAGTTCGAGGATCTGCCGGAGCAACTATTCTTTGATCACCTGCGCGGCTGCTACCCGCATCTGTTCGAGTCCGGGGCGCTGCAGCTCGGTGGTGATATGCAGCGCGAGGCCAGTGTTATCGACTGAGTCGATAATCAAGATCGCCAGGATGGCCTTTTCTCTGCGCGCCAGGGTCGGTAGGGTGCATGCCAGTGAGGAGCGGATGAAACACCAGGTTGCAATCGCCGGTGTCCGCCCTCATCTATAACCACCTCACTCTCGCGCGGGAAATCCCATCTTCATGAGCTCCGCCCTGACCATTCGCCAGTTGACCAAGACCTACGGAAACGGCTTCCAGGCCCTGCACGGCATCGATCTGGACGTCGCCGAAGGGGATTTCTTCGCCTTGCTCGGCCCCAACGGTGCCGGCAAATCCACCACCATCGGTGTGCTCTCCACGCTGGTGAACAAGAGTGGCGGCACGGTCAGCGTGTTCGGCCATGACCTCGACCGCGAGCCTTATGCGCTCAAGCGCTGCCTGGGCGTGGTGCCGCAGGAGTTCAACTTCAACCAGTTCGAGAAGGTGTTCGACATCGTCGTCACCCAGGCCGGCTACTACGGTATTCCGCGCTCGATCGCCAAGGAGCGCGCCGAGCAGTACCTGACCCAGCTCGGCCTGTGGGACAAGCGCGACGTGGCTTCACGCGAGCTGTCCGGTGGCATGAAGCGCCGCCTGATGATCGCCCGCGCTCTGGTGCACCAGCCTCGCCTGCTGATCCTCGATGAACCGACTGCCGGGGTGGATATCGAGCTGCGCCGTTCGATGTGGAGCTTCCTCACCGAGCTGAACAAGCAGGGCACCACCATCATTCTGACCACCCACTACCTGGAGGAGGCCGAGCAGCTCTGTCGCAACATCGGCATCATCGACCACGGCCGTATCGTCGAGCTGAGCAGCATGAAGGATCTGTTGAAGAAGCTGCATGTCGAGACCTTCCTGCTCGACCTCAAGGATTCCTATAGCGAGGCGCCTAACCTGAGCGGTTATCCGGTGCGCCTGGTCGACCACCACACCCTGGAGGTGCAGGTGGAGAAGAGCCAGGGCCTCAATGCACTGTTCCAGCAGCTGGCGCAGCAGCAGGTCGAGGTACTCAGCCTGCGTAACAAGAGCAATCGCCTGGAGGAGCTGTTCGTCTCTCTGGTGGAAAAGAACCTGGCCAAGGTGGCGCAATGACTTCTCAGTACCTTAACAGCGAGTTCGCCGCCAATCTGGTGGCCCTGCGCACCATCGTTCACCGTGAGGTGCGCCGTTTCCTGCGTATCTGGCCGCAGACGCTGCTGCCGCCGGCAATCACCATGGTGTTGTACTTCGTCATCTTCGGTAACCTGATCGGCCGGCAGATCGGCGACATGGGTGGCTTCAGCTACATGGAGTACATCGTGCCGGGGCTGATCATGATGTCGGTGATCACCAACAGCTACGGCAACGTGGTGTCGAGCTTCTTCGGCAGCAAGTTCCAGCGCAACGTCGAGGAGTTGCTGGTGTCGCCGGTGTCACCGCATACCATCCTCATCGGTTTCGTCGTCGGTGGCGTGCTGCGCGGGCTGGCGGTGGGCTTCATCGTCACCCTGCTGTCGTTGTTCTTCACCCACCTGCAGGTGCATCACCTGGGTGTTACTGTGCTGGTGGTGCTGCTGACGGCGACCATCTTCTCCCTTGGTGGCTTCGTCAACGCGGTGTATGCGCGCAACTTCGACGACATTTCGATCATCCCGACCTTCGTGCTGACGCCGCTGACCTACCTGGGCGGGGTGTTCTACTCCATCACCCTGTTGCCGCCGTTCTGGCAGACGGTGTCGCTGGGCAACCCGATCCTGCACATGGTCAACGCCTTCCGTTACGGCATTCTCGGGGTGTCCGACATCCGTATCGGCGTGGCAGTCGGCTTCATGCTGCTGGCCACCGCTGTGCTCTATACCCTGTGCATCCGTCTGCTGGTCAGCGGTCGTGGCATGCGTCAGTGACGTTTGCCGCTCATGTAGGATTTATCCGCGATTCTCGCGGCGCCACCGCGCCTAAACGTTAATGTGTAGCACGCATGCAATCCGGGGGATGGCTGCTGTGCTCCCCGGATTTCATCCGGGCTGCGCTTGAGTGCTCGCGGCTAAAGCCGCTCCTACAGAATGTGGCGACGACCGAAAAAACATAGCGAAATAACTTGCGTCCCTGTCAGTAATGCAGCAGCCGGTTAGACTCCGCCTCTACCAAGAAAAAGGGGCTGATCATGACCGTGCTGTTGCGTGCTCTTCCATGGCTGTGTCTGGGCTTGTTCACGACACCTGCGCTGGCTGCCGAAGGGCCAATGGTCGAGATCGTGCCGGTACGGCAAATGGAGGTGCGTGACGAGCTGATCACCTTCGGTTCGCTACGCTCCGACGAGTCGGTGATGATTCGCCCGGAAGTGGAAGGGCGCCTGGCCACCCTGCATTTTCGCGAGGGCCAGGCGGTGACCGCTGGCGACCTGCTGATCAGCCTCGATGATGCGATTGCCCGCGCCGAATTCGCCCAGGCGCGGGCCAATCTTGATCTGGCCGAGAAAAACCACCAGCGTGCGCAGATGCTGTTTCAGCGTGGTGCGAGCAACGCCCAGGCGCTGGACGAGGCGCAGAGCCAGCTGCAGGCCGCGCGTGCCAGTCAGTCCCTGGCCCAGGCGCGGCTCGACAAGACCCAGATCAAGGCGCCTCATGACGGCACGCTCGGCCTGCGCCAGGCCAGCGTCGGTGACTACCTCAGTGCCGGGCAGAACATCGTCAACCTGGAGGTGCTTGACCCGCTCAAGGTCGACTTCCGTATTCCGCAGAAGGCCGTGGCCCAGGTGCGCCTCGGCCAGACCGTGGAAATCACCCTCGATACCTACCCGGGCGAACGCTTTCGTGGCGAGATCTACGCCATCAACCCGCGCCTCGACGAGGCCGGGCGCAGCCAGGCGATCCGCGCGCATATCGGCAACGATGACCGCCGCCTGCGTCCCGGACAGTTCGTCCGCGTTTCGGTGATTCTCGAAGAGCGGCCCAATGCGCTGGTTATCCCGGAAGAGGCGGTGATGCCGCAGGGCGACAAGTTGCTGGTCAACCTGGTGGTCGATGGCCAGGTCGAGCGCCGTGAGGTGACGCTGGGCAAGCGATTCGACGGCCTGGTCGAGGTGCGTGAAGGCCTGCAGGGCGACGAAACCATCATCAGTGCCGGTTGGCAGCGTGTGCGCGAAGGGCTGGCCGTACGCACCAAGAGCGGGGAGCGCCAGCCGTGACACTTTCCGACGTCTGCATTCGCCGGCCGGTATTCGCCACTGTTCTGTCGCTGATCGTGGTGCTGCTGGGGCTGATGGCTTACGAGTGCCTCAATGTGCGTGAATACCCCAATATCGACGTGCCCATCGTCACCGTGCAGGTCACCTATCCAGGGGCCAGCCCGGAGATCATGGAGTCGCAGGTGGCGCAGCCGGTGGAGGACGTACTCTCCGGCATCGAGGGGCTGGACTTCGTCACCTCCATCAGTCGCGCGGAAAACACCCAGATCACCGCACAGTTCCGCCTCGGCCGCAGCGCCGACGAGGCGGCCAACGACGTGCGTGACCGCCTGGGGCGGGTGCGCAACCTGCTGCCGGATGAGGTGGACGAACCCATCGTGCAGAAGGTCGAGGCCGATGCCCAGCCGGTGGTGTGGATCGCCTTTCACAGCCAGCAGCACAGCGCCATGGAGATCACCGACCTGCTGGAACGGGTGATCAAGGATCGCCTGCAGACCATTCCCGGCGTCTCCGAAGTGCAGGTGCGTGGCGCCCGAACCTTCTCCATGCGTATCTGGCTCGATCCGGAGAAGCTCGCCGCACACAACCTCACCGTGCAGGACGTGGAAGATGCCCTGCGCCGGCAGAACGTGGAAATCCCGGCCGGGCGCATCGAGTCGCGCGAGCGCGAGTTCAGCGTGCTGTCGGAAACCGATATGCGCACGCCGGAGCAGTTCAACGAGCTGATTCTCGATGATTCGCAAGGCTATCTGCTGCGCCTGTCCGATGTTGGCCGCGCCGAAGTGGGGCCGCGCGACGAGCGCACCGTGGTGCGCTTCAACGGTCTGCCGGCTGTAACCCTGGGCCTGGTCAAACAGGCCACGGCCAACCCGCTGGATATCTCCGACGGGCTCGAGGCGGCCTGGGATGACGTTCAGGCCTTGTTGCCCGACGGCATGAACATGACCGTGGCCAACGACAACTCGCAGTTCATCCGCGAATCCATCGACAACGTCTTCACCACCATCTGGGAAGCCGTGGCGCTGGTCATTCTGATCATCTTCATCTTCCTGCGCTCGTTGCGCGCGACGCTGATCCCGTTGGTGACCATTCCGGTGTCGCTTATCGGCGCCTTCGCCCTGATGTCGCTGATGGGCTTCACCATCAACACCCTGACCCTGCTGGCCATGGTGCTGGCCATCGGTCTGGTGGTGGACGACGCCATCGTCATGCTGGAAAACATCCATCGCCATATCGAGGCCGGGATGAAACCCATGCAGGCGGCCTTCAAGGGCAGCCGCGAGATCGCCTTCGCGGTGATCGCCATGACCCTGACCCTGGCTGCCGTGTTCGCCCCCATCGGCTTCATGCAGGGGACTACCGGCAAGCTGTTCACCGAGTTCGCCTGGACTCTGGCTGGCTCGGTACTGGTCTCCGGCTTCGTTGCCCTGACGCTGACGCCGATGATGTGCGCGGTGATGCTCAAACCTCACTCGCACGAGCAGCGCCATGGTCGCGTGTACAACCTGATCGAAGGTTTCCTCAACGGCCTGACCTACAGCTACAAGCACAGCCTGGATCGCGCCCTGCGCGCCTGGCCGCTGGTGCTCGCTGTACTGCTGGGGGCTTTCGTGCTGTGTGCCTGGCTGTTCGGCGGCCTGCGCTCCGAGCTGGCGCCAACCGAGGACACCGGCACCATCGTCGGCGTGTTCAATGGCCCGGACGGTGCCACCATCGATTACACGGCGCGCTACGCCCGTGAGGTCGAGGCCGCTTACGCGAGCATTCCCGAGACCAATCGCTATCTGGTCATTGCGGGTTTTCCGACCGTGGCCCAGGGCATTTCCTTCATGAAGCTGGAGGACTGGGGCGATCGTTCGCGTAACCAGTTCGAGATTCGCAACGAGTTGCTGCCGCAGTTGCAGGATATCGCCGGTATGCGCGTCACTCCGGTCAACCGCCCGCCGCTGGGGCAGAGTGCGCGTAACCAGCCGATCAACTTCGTCGTGCGCTCGTCCATGGAGTACACCGAACTGCAGGGTTACGTCGATCAACTGATGGAGCGCATGCGCGACTATCCGGGGGTCGAGGGCCTGGACAGCGACCTCAAGCTCAACTCGCCGCAGTTGCAGATTACCGTCAACCGTGAGCAGGCCGCTGCCGTTGGCACCGATGTGTCGGTGATCGGCCGCAGCCTGGAAAGTCTGTTCGGCAGTCGTCAGGTGACCCGCTTCAAGCAGAATGGCGAGCAGTATGACGTGCTGGTGCAGTTGCAGGACGTCGACCGCAGCAACCCGCAGGATCTGGATCGCGTCTACGTGCGTGACCGCGACGGTGGCATGGTGCAGCTGTCTAACCTGATCGAGGTGCGTGAGACCGTGGCGCCGCGCGAGCTCAATCATTTCAACCAGCTGCGTGCTGTGACTATCAGCGCCAACGTCGGTACGGGTTACACCCTGGGCGAGGCGCTCAATCACCTGGAAAGTGTGGCGCGCGAGGTGTTCCCGCCGGAGACGCAGTACGACTACACCGGCACGTCGCGTGATTTCAAGGAATCCAGTTCGGGCATCCTGCTGATCTTCGCCCTGGCCCTGGCCTTCATTTTCCTGGTGCTGGCGGCGCAGTTCGAGAGTTTCAGTGACCCGCTGATCATTCTGTTCAGTGTGCCCTTGTCGATGGCCGGGGCCTTGCTGGCGTTGAAGCTGTTCGGCGGCACCTGGAATATCTACTCGCAAATCGGCCTGGTGACCCTGATTGGCCTGATCACCAAGCACGGCATCCTTATCGTCGAGTTCGCCAACCACCTGCTGCGCGAGGGCAAGGCCCTGCGCGAGGCGGTGATCGAGGCCTCGGTGCAGCGCCTGCGGCCGATCCTGATGACCACCGGCGCCATGGTGCTGGGTTCGCTGCCGCTGGCCATCGCCAGCGGAGCCGGCGCGGAAAGCCGCCAGCAGATCGGCCTGGTGATCGTCGGCGGGTTGCTGGTCGGCACCTTCTTCACCCTCTACGTGATTCCGACGCTGTACCTGCTGCTGAGGCGCTGGGCGCCACTGCTCAAGATAGAGGAGGAGCCGGTGGCGGTCTGAATCCTGTAGGAGGCGCTTTAGCGGCGAGCTTTTGCAGCCTCTCACAGTTCACTGGGCTACTATTTTTGTTGGAACGAGCTCTGCTCGCGAAGCTGCTGGCTGTAAGGCGATTCGCGAGCAGAGCTCGCTCCTACAAGTGCTTGGCGTAGTGCTTCGCGGGTGCGACGCGGCGCTCAACCCGTTAAACTTGCGCGGTTTTTCGCCACCCTGGATTGCGCGCCATGCAGCACCCCGCCGAACATTCCCCGCTGGGCAAGTCCAGCCAGTACATCGCCGAATACAGTCCAGAGCTGCTGTTCCCCATCTCGCGCACCACCAAGTGGGCAGAGCTGGGCCTCGAAGGCGCCAACCTACCGTATCAGGGTGTGGATTACTGGAACTGCTACGAGTTGTCCTGGCTGCTGCCGTCCGGCAAACCGGTGGTAGCCATCGGTGAGTTCGCCATCCCCGCAGACTCGCCGAACATCATCGAGTCGAAGTCCTTCAAGCTGTACCTCAATTCCCTGAACCAGTCGGCTTTCGCCAGTTGGGATGAGTTGCAAGCGACGCTGGTGCACGATCTGTCGACGGTGGCCGGCAAGCCAGTGGCGGTGCGTTTGCGCTCGCTGACTGAGGTTGCTGAAGAAGGCGTGGCGACGCTGCCGGGTCAGTGCATAGACGAACTGGATATCAGCGTCAGCCAGTACGACCACCCGCAACCCGAGCTGCTGCGCTGCGACGCCGATCGCGTGGTGGAGGAGAGCCTGCACAGTCATCTGCTCAAATCCAACTGCCCGGTTACCGGTCAGCCGGATTGGGGCAGCCTGGTCGTCGAGTATCGCGGTGCCGCGCTGGATCATGCCAGCCTGCTGGCCTATCTGGTGAGCTTCCGTCAGCACGCGGATTTTCACGAGCAGTGCGTCGAACGCATCTTCCTCGATCTGCAACGCCTGCTGCAGCCGCAGGCGCTGACTGTCTATGCGCGCTACGTGCGCCGTGGTGGGCTGGACATCAATCCGTATCGCAGCACCGAGGCGCTCACGCCGGAAAATGGCCGCCTGGCGCGCCAGTAACCCATGAAAAATGCCGCTTAGACAATGCTGCCAATGCGGCCTTTGTAGGAACCCCGCCCCGGGGCGAAGCTTTTCGCGTCAGCCCCGCTCAGGTTCGCGGCGGGGCGCCGCTCCTACACGTTCGATGCATCGACGCTTGGCTAAGTGGCATTGGCCAAGCGTCGACATTTTGCTTGAAACGCCGGGCCTGAGCCGGGGGCAGGGCATTCAGATGCCCATATTGGCCAGGCTCTGCATGATGTTGCGCAGGGTGCCGGCGAGGGTAGGGTGGCTGGCCTCGAAACGTTCCACCGCCAGATTGACGCCATCGATCAGCGTGGCGTCAGGCGCTGAGGCGGCTTCACGCGCCAATTGGACTTCGATTTCCTGGGTCAGCAGGTAAAGCGATGCGCGTTCTTCCTCGCTGAGCGGCGTGTCCTGGGCCAGGTGTTGCTGGAGGGCTTCCAGTTGCTGCTGCAGGTCGCTTGCTGGCATAGAGTTCTCCTTATCGAATCAGCTTAGGCATTGACCCCCAGCGGCGCTGGAAGTTTTCAACCCGTACCTGAAGGTTAATCCAAGCGGGCCGGCTTTGCCTGATCAGAGTCAAAGGCTCAGGGCTTTTCGCCCTTGCTCCGGCGCACGCCGATATCGTCCAGGCTGGCCTCGATTTCTCCCAGATGATCGACCACCGAGTGCACGCCCAGACGATAGAGCTGCAGCGTGGCCTCGGCGCGCAGGTGTTCCTGATCGCTCGCGCCCAGTGCCTGCCAGTCGGCCAGGGCGTAGCCGCACAGTGCCCCGCAGGCCGCCAGGCCGATGGTCCAGCAGCCGGCATTGAGCCCGGCTTGCAGCAATAGCGGATTACCGCTGACGACAACACAGCCATCCAGGCGCTCGACGTCCAGCTGGCTCAATGCCTGCCAGCAACTGTCCGGCGCTGGCCACGGCCTGGTCTGACGCGCCAGCACCGCTTCGATGGGCGTGGGCAGCGCTTCGGCCAGGCGCAGGCTGGCGTCGGCTGGCAGGTCATCCAGCCAGGCGCAGGGCGTGCCGTTCGCATGCAGGGTTTGCAGCAATTGTGCTGCACCCGGGGTCAGTTCGGCATGCTCTCCGGCCACCTCGCTCAGCGCCTGTTGCAGCGTCTGCAGTTGTGTGCTGGTTGCCGACTTGCCTAACCATGCATCCAGCGCCTGTTGCGGGGTACCGGCCAGGTTCGCGGTTGTGCGCTCGGGATGCAGTCGCTGCAGCGCGACAGGTAGCGTGCGAGCGCCGAAGTCGACCAGGCAGCCGGACAGTTGAAAGATCAGGGCGGTGCAGGGGGAGGGCATGGGATCATCCGTGGCATTGGCCTAGGCCAATTTAACGCCGACGGATGACCGTAATGTGACCGCTAGCAGCTTGTTGAAATTCGCCCACGTCCTGTCTGGTTTTGCGACGTGTGGTTTACGATATCGGCTCCAATCTGCCGGAGCCCTCGATTTCCATGCCTGGGGCCGATATCACCCAGGAGTCCCTGTTCACTGTCGCCAAGCTCGATGACTTCGTGCCGGTGAATCATCCCCTGCGCGCCATCCGCAAGCTGGCCAACACCGCCCTGCAACGGATGAGTGCTCTGTTCGACACCTTGTATGCCGACACCGGCCGCACCTCGGTTGCCCCGGAGAAGCTGATGCGGGCGCAATTGCTGTAGCTGTTCTACTCGCTGCGCAGCGAGCGCATGCTCATGGAGCAACTGGGCTACAACCTGCTTTTTCGCTGGTTCGTCGGGTCGCGGCAGGGACGGCAGTTACCTGCCGCCCCCCGCACAGATCCGTGCGTGCGGAACTACCGCATACGGCTCCTGCCTCGGGTATGTAACGCGAAGCGATCCTCGGGATAAGGATGTGCATTTCTGGGCTTCGGTATGTAGATGTCTGCGAGACGATCAAAGCGTGACCATTGAAGTCTATTACGCTGGCTGCGACGTTTGAGGGCTATCAAGACAGATCCAGCGAGGATCGCGATTGGTGTGAATACCTGCAGTTTTTCCATAGTGCGTGGTTCCTCCTCGTTACTGAGACGAGCCGGATTTTGGGTGTCGGCTGAGTCAAGTCATTAGGTGGGCGGGTGCCCCGTTTTTCAGGCGAGGAGAGGTGGGTACTGGGGGAATCGAGTGGGACGGCTCGATGGATAGGGGCTCGCATTTTTGTCAAAAAAAAGCCGGTTGGGGTGTGGCCAGGTGATCCTAAAGGGATCCAGAAGTGATCCGAAACGGTGATCCAAAGCGCTCCCAAAGGCTAAAGGCCTCGCTATAGAATGTGATCTCCGATTGATAGTCGTGCGACGAGCAGAAAGCGCTAGAAGTCAGGAATGGCGGGGTCTCCAAGCCTCTCGCAACGATTACCCGTTAACCTGGGCATCCCGGAAGGGAGCAGCCACAGCGGGAACATTGTGTGCCGGGGTGTGGCTGGCAGGGTCCACCTCCAGTTTCCAAGCCCTTGCACCCTTCTATATCAATATCTTCAGCGCCCATCTGGCGGTTTTTGCTGTGCGCAATAAAAAGCCCGCGCTTTGGGCACGGGCTTTCGGCTGTTTGCAGGTTCAGGCGATGCGGTAATTCAACACGCTGTCCTGTTCCTTGAGCATCTTGCGCAGATCGGCTGGGATATTGCCGGCGCGTACAGCCAGTTCCAGGCGGATTTCTTCCAGGCTTTGGGCGAAGGCATTCTGGTCGTTGATCTGTGGCTTGGCCAGGACGCGGCTGTAGACAGTGCTGTCGCTCTCGTCGAGCAGGGCGAGGATGATGCTGCCGTCCGGGCGCGGTGAGCTGAAGCTGACACGCAACGGATTGAACAGGTGATCGACGAGCTGTTGGTTGGTGAGTTCCATGTCCTACTCCATCCTGATGGTTGATCTCCTTCGACCTCAGGATGATGACTTAGTTCAGGCAGTGAGCGACTGGCGGGTACGCTCGATCACCTGTTGCAGCGATTCGTCGCTGTACTGGCCTGGGTAAAGACGCTGGCTGTACTGGGCGATACCGGTCTTGTCGACCAGGGTGAAGCTGAAGCTGCCCTTGCGCGTTGCCTGGATGCGGCAGTCGAACGGCGCGAAGGCGTGAGTCAGGGTGCTGATGGCTTTCTGAATTTGATGTTGAGCATTCATTCTTAGGTACTTCCTTAAAGCATGTGCGCTTCGTTGCGCGTGGTGTAGCTCCATGTGGTTGGCCGAAAAGCGGCCATAGCATGTCGAACCATCGGAGCTTGGTTAGCACGATAAAGTTCCAATGTTACGGTTCTTAGGCGTGGTCGGTACGTCGGAGGCAGGCGGAGGATCTGCGCCAGTAAGTGGCGAGTCGGCCTGATCAGTCAGCGGATGGGATCGGGTAGGGCGGTAGCGCGAAACAGCGCTAGACGTTGAACCGGGAAACCAGCGAGGGGGCGCGAAGGCCTTTTTGACTTGCAGCGTGGTACGAACAATTCGAACTATACGCCGTTGTTCAAGAATTGAACAGCGCTATTTGCAGATCACCTCTGTGACGTCTGCGGGTATCGGTTGGCGGATGCAATTTGCTGGTTGCTCCGCTAGCATTAGCCCACTTTTGCTTTCCTCATATGACGGTTTTCCATGAGTTATCAGGTTCTTGCACGTAAATGGCGTCCGCGCTCGTTCCGCGAAATGGTCGGCCAGACCCATGTGCTCAAAGCCCTGATCAATGCCCTGGACAGCCAGCGTCTGCACCACGCCTATCTGTTTACCGGCACGCGCGGGGTGGGCAAGACCACCATCGCGCGGATCATCGCCAAGTGCCTGAACTGTGAAACCGGCATCAGTTCCACGCCCTGCGGCACCTGCTCGGTGTGCCGGGAGATCGATGAGGGGCGTTTCGTCGACCTCATTGAAGTGGATGCCGCCAGCCGCACCAAGGTCGAAGACACCCGTGAACTGCTCGATAACGTGCAGTACTCCCCGAGTCGCGGACGCTTCAAGGTCTACCTGATCGACGAAGTGCACATGCTCTCCACCAGCTCCTTCAACGCCCTGTTGAAGACCCTGGAAGAGCCGCCGCCCCACGTCAAATTCCTCCTCGCGACTACCGATCCGCAGAAGTTACCGGTCACCGTGCTGTCGCGCTGCCTGCAGTTCTCGCTGAAGAACATGCCGCCGGAGCGGGTGGTCGAGCACCTGACCCATGTGCTGACTGCCGAGAACGTGCCGTTCGAGAATGACGCCCTGTGGCTGCTCGGCCGTGCGGCCGACGGTTCGATGCGCGACGCCATGAGCCTGACCGACCAAGCCATCGCCTTTGGTGAAGGCAAGGTGCTGGCGGCTGATGTGCGCGCCATGCTCGGCACGCTCGATCATGGTCAGGTTTACGGCGTGTTGCATGCCCTGATCGAAGGCGATGCGCGGGCGCTGATCGAGGCGGTGCGGCATCTCGCCGAGCAGGGGCCGGACTGGAATGGCGTGCTGGCGGAAATGCTCAACGTGTTGCATCGCGTGGCCATCGCTCAGGCGCTGCCAGAAGCCGTGGACAATGGCCAGGGCGACCGTGAGCGCGTACTACAGTTGGCCCAGGCGCTGCCGGCTGAAGATGTGCAGTTTTATTATCAGATGGGGCTGATCGGCCGCCGCGACCTGCCGCTGGCGCCGGATCCGCGCGGTGGTTTCGAAATGGTGCTGCTGCGCATGCTGGCTTTCCGCCCGGCGGGCGCCGACGATGCGCCCAAGGTCACGCTAAAGCCCTTGGGGATCAGCCAGGCCACTGCTGACCCCCAACAAAGCCCAGTGGCCGGCAGCGCTATGTCGGCTCCCATGGTTTCTGTGCCGGCAAGTGCGGAGGTGCCGCTATCCGCCGCTCCAGCTCTCGTCGAGTCCAGCCTGTCCGTCGCCGCTGCGCTCTCAGAGCCAGCCGTAGCCGAACCGGCGCCTGTGGTTGACATCCCTGTGGCGCCAGCCGCCAGCCTGTCACCCGAGCCCGAGCCCGAGCCCGAGCCCGAGCCCGAGCCCGAGCCCGAGCCCGAGCCCGAGCCCGAGCCTGCCGCTCCTGAGGCGGCAGCAGTCGTCGATGTGCCATGGGACACGGCCGAGGTATCCGAGAAGGTTGTGGTGCCCGCTCAGCCTGTTGCCATTACCGAGCCAGCTGTGGCCGCACCCGTTGTGGCGGCTGAGTCAGCCGCAGCGCCTGTGGTTGCACCCATGGCGAGCGAAATCGTGCAGCCCATGGCCGATACGGACGGCAATGATGACGAGCCGCCACCCGGTGACTACGACTATGTCGAAATGGATGCCGAAACGCTCGACTACGACTTTGGCCAGCCTGAAGCCGTTATGCCGACGATCGAAGAACCCCTGCCGGCCGCCCAGCCGGCTACCGGTCTGGCGGCGGAATGGTTGTCGTTGTTCCCCCAGTTGGGTTTGGGTGGCATGACCGGCAGCATTGCGGCCAACTGTACGCTCATCGAAGCCAACGGCGATGACTGGCTGTTGCACCTGGACCCGGCGCACAGTGCGCTGTTCAACCCGACCCAGCAGCGCCGTCTTAATGAGGCGCTGAACCAGCAGCAGGGTCGTAGCATCAGACTGCGCATCGAGCTGTGCAAGCCCGAGCAGGAAACTCCGGCACAGGCGGCAGCCCGTCGTCGTGCCGAGCGCCAGCGCAGCGCTGAAGCGTCGATCCATGCCGATCCACTGGTGCAGCAGATGATTCAACAGTTCTCCGCCAAGGTGCGCGACGACAGCATCGAACCTATCGATACTCCCAGCTAACCGGTCGTTTCAACGACTTGTTTAACCCCGAACACCGAGGATACCGACATGATGAAAGGTGGCATGGCAGGCCTGATGAAGCAGGCTCAGCAAATGCAGGAAAAAATGCAGAAGATGCAGGAAGAACTGGCCAACGCTGAAGTTACCGGCCAGTCCGGCGCCGGCCTGGTCAGCGTGGTGATGACCGGTCGTCACGACGTCAAGCGCATCACCCTGGACGACAGCCTGATGCAGGAAGACAAGGAAGTGCTGGAAGACCTGATTGCTGCAGCGGTCAACGATGCCGTGCGCAAGGTTGAGCAGAACAGCCAGGAAAAAATGTCTGGCATGACCGCAGGGATGCAGCTTCCCCCCGGCTTCAAAATGCCCTTCTGACAGGCTTCGTGCCGTCCAGTCGACGCACATGGCGGCGTTGCCGGCGAACTTGCCCTGCACGCTGCCTGATCGCCACTCTTGCCGTGTCGACTGGGCCGGCTCGTAGCCCAATGAGATGCAATCCGGGAATCTGCTCGTTGCAAATCCGTAGGGTGGGCTTTAGCCCACCAGATCTTTCCCCGCTCACCCTTGCAGGAACGCCATGAGCTTCAGCCCCCTGATTCGCCAGTTGATCGACTCTCTGCGCATCCTGCCCGGTGTTGGGCAGAAGACCGCGCAGCGCATGGCGTTGCAGTTGCTCGAGCGCGATCGCAGTGGCGGTCTGCGTCTGGCGCAGGCACTGAATGCGGCGATGGAAGGCGTGGGGCACTGCAAGCGCTGCCGCAGCCTGAGCGAGGACGAGATCTGCCAGCTGTGCCTGGACGAGCGCCGCGACGACAGCCTGCTGTGTGTGGTCGAAGGTCCAATGGATGTGCACGCAGTGGAACAGACTGGTTTTCGCGGCCGTTACTTCGTGCTCAAGGGGCATCTGTCACCGCTCGATGGTCTGGGGCCAGAGGCCATCGGTATTCCGGCGCTGCTGGAGCGTATCGATGCCGGTGCTTTCAGCGAAGTGATCCTGGCCACCAACCCGACGGTGGAAGGCGAGGCCACGGCGCACTACATCGCTCAGATTCTCGCCGGCAAAGGCCTGATCGCCTCGCGCATCGCCCATGGCATGCCGCTCGGTGGCGAACTGGAACTGGTCGACGGCGGCACCCTGGCGCATGCCTTGGCAGGTCGGCGCCCGATCAGCCTGTAAGCAGTCAAACCCTCTCGATTCGGAGTGCCAGTGACCACCGACACTCTGCGCCGTATTGCTCTGCTGCTCCTGCTCGGGGCGCCTCTGGCCGCACAGGCTCAATGTCCGAACGGGCAGGTACAGGTGTGTCTGGGCGCTTCCTGCTTGTGCGTGCCCGATCCGGTACGGGTGCGTGAAAATGGCCTGAATATGGCGGCGGCGCGTCTCGAAGCCTGGTTGCTGCAATCTCGCCAGGCAGCACTGCGAGCCGGCACCGAACCTATCCCTCTGATGATTCGTGCCCAGCTCGCGCCGTTCTACGACGATGCGTTGCTTGATGAAGTGCGCTTTCGCGTGGGCATCACCGACGAGATGGACGCCGCCACCGTCATGCTGCAGAACCCCGATGTGCAGGCCGTGACGCTGGTCGATGTGGTGGTGTTTCGCAACGCCGCTGCCGCTGAGCAGGATGCGGCGCTGTGGGCGCATGAATTGTGGCATGTGCAGCAATACCGCGAGTGGGGCACCGATGGCTTCGCCCAGCGTTACACACGCAATTTCCAGTCAGTGGAAGGGCCAGCCTACGAGATGGGCGAGCAGGTGAGAAAGGCGTTGCGCGAGCAGAAATGAAACGCTCGCTTGAAAACCAAGCAAGCGCTAGGTTAGGGTGGCTAAAATGATAACGGGAGTACCCGCATGGCCGCCTCTCTGTCGTATTTCGATGAGTCCCACCAATTGGTTCGTGATTCCGTCCGGCGTTTCGTCGAGCGTGAAATCCTGCCGTATATCGACGAGTGGGAAGAGGCAGAGGAGTTTCCTCGTGAGCTGTACCTCAAGGCCGGCGCTGCGGGCATTCTCGGTATCGGCTACCCAGAGCAGTTCGGCGGCAGTCACGAGGGAGACGTGTTCGCCAAAGTGGCGGCCAGCGAGGAACTGATGCGCAGTGGCTCCGGCGGCCTGGTGGCCGGGCTCGGTTCGCTGGATATCGGCCTGCCACCCATCGTCAAATGGGCCAAGCCCGTCGTGCGTGAGCGCGTGGTGCCGCAGGTACTGGCCGGCGAGAAGATCATGGCGCTGGCGGTGACCGAGCCCACCGGTGGCTCCGACGTGGCCAATCTCAAGACCCGCGCTGTGCGCGATGGCGATCACTACCGCGTCAATGGCAGCAAGACCTTCATCACCAGCGGCGTGCGTGCCGATTACTACACGGTGGCGGTGCGCACCGGCGGTGAGGGCTTCGGTGGCGTCAGCCTGCTGCTGGTGGAGAAGGGCACGCCGGGTTTCAGCGTCGGTCGCAAGCTGAAGAAGATGGGTTGGTGGGCGTCGGATACCGCCGAACTGTTCTTTGACGACTGCAAGGTGCCGGTGGAGAACCTGATCGGCGTGGAGAATGCCGGTTTCGCCTGCATCATGGCCAACTTCCAGAGCGAGCGCCTGAGCCTGGCGATCATGGCCAACATGACCGCACAACTGGCCCTGCAGGAGTCGCTGAAATGGGCGCGCGAGCGCCAGGCGTTCGGCAAGCCGGTGGGCAAGTTCCAGGTGCTCAAGCACCGCCTGGCCGAGATGGCCACGCAACTGGAGGTTTCCCGCGAGTTCACCTACTGCCAGGCCGCTCAAATGGCCGCCGGCAGGAGCGTGATCAAGGAGATTTCCATGGCCAAGAACTTCGCCACCGATATTGCTGATCGCCTGACCTACGATGCGGTGCAGATCATGGGTGGCATGGGTTACATGCGCGAAACCCTGGTCGAGCGCCTATACCGCGACAATCGAATCCTCTCCATTGGCGGCGGTACGCGCGAGATCATGAACGAGATCATCGCCAAGCAGATGGGGCTGTAGCCGGACGCGCAGTGGGTGGGGCTTTAGCCGCGATCATCCCCAAAAAGGGCGGAAAAGCTCGCCGCTGAAGCGCCTCCCACGGGCGGCATGGTCCTGTGCGGTTATCAGGAAGCGACCTGGTTCTGCGCGGCCTGGCGCAGGCGGGCGATGTCGCGTTGCGGCGGATCGCCGAACAGACGGCTGTACTCGCGGCTGAACTGCGATGGGCTTTCGTAGCCGACGCGGTAGCTGGCCGCTGCCGCTTCGAGGTTGTCGCACAGCATCAGTCGGCGAGCCTCCTGCAGGCGTAGCTGCTTCTGGTACTGCAGCGGGCTGAACGCTGTGACCGTCTTGAATCTATGGTGCAGGGTCGAGGGGCTCAGGTTCACCTCGCGGGCCAGTTCCTCGATCCGCAGCGGCTGATCGAAATTCTTGCGCAGCCACTCGATGGCGCGGGAGATGCGCTGGCTTTGGCTGTCGGCGATCACCACTTCATGCAGGCGATGGCCCTGCGGGCTGAGCAGCATGCGGTAGAAAATCTCGCGCAATGCCAATGGCGCCAGCATGGCGATGTCGGATGGGGTTTCCAGCAGGCGCAGCAGGCGGATCACCGCATCCAGCAGGCGCGGGTCGAGGCGATCGAGAAACAGCGCCCGCTGGGAAGCCGCGTCCGGGGCTGGAATCGCTGGCATTTCGGTGAGCAGGCTGCTGATCAGCGCGGGATCGATCTCCAGAGCGATGCTCAGATAGGGGTGATCCGGGCTGGCCTCGATAACCCGGCCGGTTACCGGCAGCACCACCGACGCCACCAGGTAATTCAACGGATCATAGACGTAGAGTTCGTCACCCAGACGTATCTCTTTACGGCCCTGGGCGATGATGCACAGGCAGGGGTCGTAGACTGTCTGCATCGGCAGGCTGGGTGTCGTGGCGCGTGCCAGCTTCAGGCCAGGAATCGCTGTGAGGTGCAAGCCGTCCTCGGGGGCGAAGCGATCGACTAGGCGCGCCATTTCATGGCTCAGTTCGGCAAGGGGGGTGTCGAGAGTTGTGGCGGTGTGAATGGGTGACTGCATGGCGCGCCTCCGGAAAGTCAGCGAAGCCTAGGGGCTGTTGCCGTTTTGCGCTAATAAGTTGATATATATGAGAAAATACGTATCGTTGAAGCTCTGACCCAACATCGATACGAGTTTACAATGCCCCGATTATTGCTCAGTGATGGGCATTGGTCGAAGCTGCGGGAAATTCTGCTGCGCAAGGCCATCTACAACAAGCGTGATCGACGAATGACCGTGGAGGGCATGCTGTACCGCATGCGCACGGGATGCCCCTGGAGAGATCTCCCCGAAGCGTTCGGGAACTGGAATAAGGTTAATCCGGCTTCACACCCCAGGGTTGGCCCCTGACGCATGCCGATCTAATGAACTGGCAGGTACATGCCAGGCTCGGTGCTTCCTATGCCAGCGAAGTTGAGCAATGCGATTCGGAGCTTTTCGCTCCGTGCTTGGTTCAACATCCCCCCAACGTTTCACGACGGTGAATTGGCTCACTGCCAGACGTGCGCGGATGAGTTCTGCCCGGAGGGCAAATTCACCCTCGGGTCAGACATTTTTAGTAGCAATTCGATGATAGCTGAACGTTACTATCCTGTTTCTGTAACCGCTCATTGACCCATTTTAGGGTGTGAACAGATACAGCTTTTGTTATCCATCCCCGCCAAAACGAAGCGCTTCCAGGGTGTGGATTAACCAGGCTGAGCCGGTTTGTTGAATGCTTTTTCGGGCTTCAACCCCCCCCTGATAGCAAGGGATTAAGGTGCCTAGGCGCATTAACCAAACCAAGCACGACACGTTCAACGTGTCGCACACGAGGGTGGATTCTAGTCAACCGCCGCCCCAGCGCTAGCGCGGCGCGCTCTGAAAGCGGCGACTCAGCGGCTTCGGACGGGTAGGCGCCCTGTTGCCTGCCATCCTGCGGCATAATGCGCGGCCAGATTTGGAGGCCTTCATGCTCGACCACGCCATGCGCATTCTCAAAGACGTTTTCGGCTACGACGCCTTTCGCGGCAACCAGGCCGCGATCATCGAGCGTGTGGCCGGCGGCGGCGATGCCTTGGTGTTGATGCCTACCGGTGGCGGCAAGTCGCTATGCTTCCAGGTGCCGGCACTGATGCGCGAGGGCCTGGCGGTGGTGGTTTCACCGCTGATCGCCTTGATGGACGATCAGGTGGCTACCCTGGACGAGTTGGGTGTGGCAGCTGTGGCGCTGAATTCCACTTTGAGCCCTGACGAGCAGCGCGAGATCGCCGACCGTATACGTCGCGGGCAGATCAAGATGCTCTACCTGGCGCCCGAGCGCCTGGTGCAGCCGCGCATGCTGAGCTTCCTGCAGGGCCTGGATATCGCCCTGTTTGCCATCGATGAAGCGCACTGCGTGTCGCAGTGGGGGCATGATTTCCGGCCTGAGTACCTGCAGCTCGGTCAGCTTGCTGAGCTGTTTCCCAATGTACCGCGTATCGCCCTGACCGCCACCGCGGACAAACGTACCCGCGAGGAAATCGTCCAGCGTCTGCACCTGGACAACGCCGAGCGCTTTCTGTCGAGCTTCGACCGGCCGAACATCTTCTACCGCATCCAGCCCAAGGATCAGCCGCGCAAGCAGCTGCTGGGTTTTCTCGCCGCGCGCAAGGGTGATGCCGGTATCGTCTACTGCCTGTCGCGCAAGAAGGTCGAGGAGGTCGCCGACTTTCTCAGCAGCCAGGGCTTTCCGGCGCTGCCTTATCACGCCGGCCTGCCCAACGAGTTGCGCGCCTATCACCAGAAGCGCTTTCTCAATGAGGAAGGCCTGATCATGGTGGCGACCATCGCCTTCGGCATGGGCATCGACAAGCCCAACGTGCGCTTCGTCTGCCACATGGATCTGCCCAAGTCGCTGGAGGCCTACTACCAGGAGACCGGTCGCGCCGGCCGTGACGGCTTGCCGGCCGATGCCTGGATGGCTTACGGCCTGCAGGATGTGATCTTCCTCAAGCAGATGCTCAACAATTCCGAAGGTGACGAGCGCCACAAGCGCATCGAGCAGCACAAGCTCGACGCCATGCTCGCCCTGTGCGAGGAGACACGCTGCCGCCGCCAGGCGTTGCTGGGCTATTTCGACGAGGAACTGGCTCAGCCCTGCGGGCATTGCGATAACTGCATCGACGGCGTCGAGACCTGGGATGCCACCGAGCCGGCGCGCCAGGCGCTGTCGGCGGTCTATCGCAGCGGCCAGCGCTATGGTGTCGGCCATCTGGTTGACATTCTGCTCGGCCGAGACAACGAGAAGATTCGCGCCGCCGGCCATCAGCACCTGGCGGTGTTCGGCGTCGGCAAGGGCTTTTCCGAGGTCGAGTGGCGAACCCTGTTCCGCCAGTTGGTCGCCCGCGGCCTGGCCGATGTCGATCTGGACGGTTTCGGCGGTTTGCGCCTGACTGAGTCCTGCCGGCCGCTGCTGCGTGGTGAGGTCAGCCTGCAACTGCGTCGTGAGCCCAAGCCGGCGCAGGCGGCCAAGGCCTCCAGTAGCGCCGCCAGCCAACTGGTGCGCGGCCATGAGCGGGATATGTGGGAGGCGCTACGCAGTCTGCGTCGTAAGTTGGCCGAAGAGCACAGCGTACCGCCGTACGTGATCTTCCCTGATGCCACGTTGCTGGAAATGTTGCGCAGCCAGCCCAGCTCGCTGAGTGAAATGGCCGAGGTCAGCGGCGTCGGTGCGCGCAAGCTGGAACGCTACGGCCAGGCCTTCCTGGAAGTACTCAATGGCAGCGGCGCGGATGACACGCCACCGCCGGTGGCCGATCTGCGTCATGAGCTGGTCAGCCTGGCTCGCGCCGGTATGACCCCGACGCAAATCGCCGGCCAGTTGGGTTGCACCGAGAAGAACGTCTACAGCCTGCTAGCCGAGGCAATCGCCCAGCAGCAACTGACCCTGGAGCAGGCGCTGGATCTTCCTGAGGAACTGTTGGGCGAGATTCAGGAGACCTTCCTCGATGGCGAGGGCGAATTACCGGCGGTCAGCGAGATTGCCTCGCTGTTCGCCGGGCGGGTCGACGAAGCGGTGCTCTACTGCGTGCGTGCGGCGCTGCAGGCCGAGTTCGAGATCTAAGTGTCCTCGGTGAAACTTGGCAGCCTGATTCTGGCGGCATTTCGATCGCAGGGCTAAGGTGTGGGCAGGCCGCCAGATAACGAGGTGAGGGTGCCTGACTATCACGCCTGGTACGACGAGGTTCGTCCGAGCCCTTATGCCGAGCAGTTGAGCCTGGGGTTTCGGCGGTTGCGTTTTTCCCGCGCTCTCGAGCGTGAATATCGTGCGCATATGCTTGAGGACGGTTTCGAACTCAAACGTATCGCGCTGTGCGTCGCCACGGTCATCTGGCTGGCCCTGACGGTGCTGGACATGTTGGTGGTGCCTGCATCGCACCTGGGCTGGGTGATCGCAGTGCGCCTGGTGGCGCTGGTCATCCTGCTGGTTTGCGCGACCCTTATCCTGCGGCGTCGCCACAGCCATCTTCTGCTACCGCTGAGCATGACCTGCATCCTAGTACTCGGCGTGGGCGCAGCGATGATTGTCGGTATTGCCCATCGCGCCGACCCCGGCTACCCCTATGAAGGCCTGCTGCTGGTGAGCATGGCGGCGTACTTTCTGGTCGGCCTGCGCTTGAGCGAGGCGCTTGCCTGTTCCCTGGTGATTTTGCTCGCCTATGTGCTGGCGGAATTGGCCGCAGGGCTGCCTGCTCCGAGGTTGATCAACAACCTGTTGTTCCTGGTCTTCGGCAATCTTATAGGCGCTGTCGGTTGCTACCTCCTGGAATACAAATCACGTGAGCATTTTCTGATCAGCCATCTGATGCAGCTGCTTGCCTACCACGACAGCCTGACCGGGCTGCATAACCGTCGTAGCTTCAATCGGCAGTTCGAGCGCCTGTGGCGCCAGGCACAGCGTGACGGTATATCGATTGCGTTGCTGCTCTGTGACATCGACCATTTCAAGGCCTACAACGACTGCTACGGTCACCAGGCTGGCGACGCGGCTTTGCAGCGTGTCGGCGCCCTGATCGAGCAGGCGGCGCGGCGACCACTGGATATGGGCGTACGGCTTGGCGGTGAGGAGTTCGCGTTGCTGTTGTTCGACATCAGTGCCGATGAGGCCAGGCAACGCGCCGAGGCCCTGCGCCATTCACTGGAGGAGGTGGGCATTGCCCACGGCGGCTCCGATAGCGCCGATGTGCTGACGATGTCTATCGGCGTCGCCTGCCTGAGTCCGGATAGTCAGCCTGAATTGAGCCAGCTCTACGAGCAGGCCGACCGAGCGCTATACGAGGCCAAGGCTTTCGGACGTAACAGGGTGGCGGCCTGAGTTGCAGTCGGGGCGCAACGAGCCGGTCGCATTCTGCAACGCTCATGGCGCAATCCGCGCTTGCCCTGCGCATCGGGTTATGGCTAGCTGGCTAATAATTAGTTTTTGACCTTTGTATGAGTCCGCTTGCCCATGTCTTACCCCGATCAACATCGCTTTGCCATGCAGGTTGCCCAGCTATCCCGTGCCTGGCGTTCCGAACTCGATAGACGCCTGGTAGGGCTGGGCCTGTCCCAGGCTCGCTGGCTGGTGCTGCTGCACCTGGCGCGCTTCAGCGAAATGCCGACCCAGCGTGAATTGGCGCAAAGCGTCGGCGTAGAGGGGCCGACGCTGGCGCGTCTACTCGACAGTCTCGAAAGTCAGGGGCTGGTTACTCGCGTGGCAGTACCCGAAGACCGCCGTGCCAAGAAGATCGCGCTGCAGCCGGATGCGCAGCCTCTGATCGAGAAGATCGAAGCGATTTCCACCCAGCTGCGCCATGAAGTCTTCGCCGGTATCGACGAGGAGGATCTGCGTCGCTGTCAGCAGGTGCACGCTCGAGTGCTCGGCAACCTGATGAAGTGAACCGCCTGCACTGTCAAAAATCCGATCATTTTTTTGATCGTATTTTTTATTTGCCTAATTTTTGACTGATTCAACTTGATGGCACCGTGCTTTCATCGGCAAACTGGCCGCCAAGCCGCTACTTTGTGAATTAGTAGCCATAATGCAATTCGAGACGGCCTCGACAAGGACCTTGTCGCCCGTTCTCGAACTATCAAGGGCGCCAGCCTCCCGGCCAAGGGATGCTCAGACAGGAAGTCGAGGAGGTGGCGTTCGAGCCGAATAACCCTGGAGGTCGCATGGCTCGGGTGCGTCAATTAATGTTGGGTCTGGCGTCGGGGTCCGCCCTCTATTCGGGAATGGCTCCGGCGCTTGGTTTGGGTGAAATCACGCTGCATTCTGCGCTGAATCAGCCTTTCGAGGCCGAGATCGAGCTGCTGGAAGTGGGTGATCTGGGCGCGCAGGATCTGCGTGTCGGTCTGGCACCAGCCGAGGTGTTCAGTCGTTCGGGGGTGGAGCGCTTCTACTTTCTCAATGATCTGCGTTTCACGCCGCTTCTGCAGGGATCACGTAGTGTGATCCGCGTGGTGTCGAACCGTCCGGTGCGTGAGCCATACCTGAACTTCATCGTCGAAGTGGCGCGTCCCAATGGCCAGTTACTACGTGAATATACGGTTCTGCTCGATCCACCTGGTTCTTCGGCTTATTCCGCTGTAACCGCACCAAGCGCTGCTGCCGTATCGCAACCCTCTAACCGCACCGCAGCACCGGCCTCGTCGGTCAGAGCGGTCACGCCGCCGCGTGCATCTGCTGGGCACCGTCATCAGGTCAGCCGTGGCGACAGTCTCTGGTCCATCGCCGCGCGTTTGCGTGAGCAGGGCAGTACGCTGTCTCAGCAGGCGCTGATGGAGGGCATTCTTGCCCTCAACCCGAATGCCTTCGCTGGCGGCGATCCAAGTCGTCTACAGGCTGGCGCCGAGCTGCTGTTGCCGGATGCCGCCCGTGCGGAGGCTGCCCCGCCGAGCGCTGCTCCGGTCGCTGCCGAGGCCTCACCCGTGCTCGCTGAAAACACTGCCGAAGGGCCCGTTAGCGCGCCTCTGGCTGCCCTGGAGCCAGCACCGCAGCAAAGCGAAAGCCTGGAGCTGCTGGCCGAGAGGCAGCGCCAGGTCGATCTGGAGCTGGCCAACCAGGCGGCGGAAAATCTGCAACTGCAACAAGGCTTGGCGCAACTGCAATTGCAACTGCAGCAGTTGCAGGAGCAATTGGCGCAGAAGGATGCTCAGTTGGCTGAGCTGGCTGCGCGCACGCCCGCCGAGCCGGCCGCCCAGCCCATTGCCGCCGCGCCGGTCAGTGTCGAGGAGCCCGCGGCAGCAGAGCGCGGCTGGTGGTCGACCCTGTTGGCCGGTGGTATAGGGCTTCTGCTGTTGCTCGGTGCGCTTTTCTGGGCCGTGCGGCGGCGTGGCGAGAAAACCAGGCCGGCGGTGCAGGTACAACCCAAGGGGCAGCCACCGCAGCAACCGCCTCGTCCGCTACTCGCGGCGGTTGGCGCAGCTCCGGTGGTCAAGGCAGTACCGGCGCCGGCTCCGGTGCGTGCTCAAGGGCCGGTCGACCCACTCGAGGCTGCCAATGTCTACATCGCCTACGGTCGCTTCAGCGAGGCCCGTGGTGAGCTGAGCAAGGCGCTGGCTCAGGACCCGCAGCGCAGCGATCTGCGCTTCCGTCTATTGGAAGTTCTGGCGCTGCTGGGCGACGGGGCGGGCTTCGCGCGTGAGGAGGCCGTGCTGCGCGCCGAAGCGTTCGACGCCGCACGCATCGATGCCTTGAAGGCGCGGCATCCTGATCTGCGGGTGACTCAGCAGGTACCGACCGAGGTTATCGCTGAGCAGCAGCCTGCGGCCGAACCTGATTTTCAGCTCAACCTCGACGACCTGTCGCTGGATGCCGATTGGGATCTGGTCAGCCCTTTCCCTGCTGCCGCCAAGGCCAAACCCAAGGCTGCTGCAGAACCGGAGTTCGATCCGTCGTTCGCCAGCAATCTGCAGGAGCTCCCGGAGGTGTTCGAACTGCATCATGAAGACGAGCAGTTGAGCGCCTTCAGTGAGATGGAAATGGTGCTCAGTGATGAGGTGCCGGCGCTGGATGACAACTTCATCGACGCTTTCGCCGGTGATGCCGATGCCACCGCTGCGCTGCAGGGCGACATCGACCACCTGGCGGGCAATCCGGAGCATATGGCCCAGCTTAACCAGGCGCTGGCCTATATCAAACAGGGCGATATCGCCACCGCCTGCGACATCCTCAACGAGGTGATCGATAACGGCGATGACGAGCAGAGGAAGGCCGCGCGCCAGTTGCTGGCGGAAATCGCCTGAGCGCCTCTGCTGCTGCACCTGACGAGGCCGCGCATATGTCGCGGCCTCGTCGTTTCAGAAACTCTTACCCAGATTGAGATACAGCGCCTTCTCCCGCTCGTCGTTGAAGCCATAGCTGAAGTTCAGCGGGCCCAGCGGGGTGTCCAGGCCGAGGAAGATGCTGGCTGCGTTGATATAGCCGCTGTCGAAGGCGTTGTCGTTGTTCCAGGCACGGCCGCGCTCCAGCGACAGGCCCAGGTACAGCGGGAAGTTCAGCGGCAGCATCGAGGTTTGTGTCATGCGCCGGTAGTAGATCATCCGTGCCAGGGCCATGTTCTGGCCGCTCAGCGAGTCCTGACGAAAGCCCGACAGCTCCTGGGCACCACCGAGAATGAAACCCGAGGTGACCACCTCCGCTTCATCCAGGGTACGCCCGTAGCGACCGCCGAACAGCCAGGTATTGGGGCCGTGGCTGTAGGCCTTGTCCAGCTTCAGTTGCCATTGGCGATATGCCTCGTCCGAGCCCAGGTCGCGGTCGTACTTGCGCAGCATCAGGCCGATATCCTCGCCGGTGCGCGGGAAGTCGAGGTTGTCCAGGGTGTCGAAGGAGTACAGCAGTTCGTAGTAGCCCTCGCTGAAGCTGAAGCTGGGCAGGTCGCGCTCGCCTACGCGGACATCCGCCTCGCCCCAGGCCTGAGCGATGCCGAAGCGAATCTCGCCATTGTTGGCAATCTGTCGGCCGAGATTGAGACCGTAGCCGTAGCGTTCCAGGCGGTATTCGGCGATCGGGTCGTTGTCCAGAATCGCTTCGACGTTCTGCGCCTCGCCGAACAGGTAGGGCGCGACGAAGTAACGTGAGCCGGCGTCCAGCGGCTGATAGAACTCGCTGTAGAGCTCCTGGCGGTCACCTAACTGCAAGCGAGTCAGCCATTCGGCGCCGAGCTCGTTGATGCCATTGATGCGGTAACTGGCGCCGATATTGAAGGGGCTGTCGCCGCGCATGTCATCCGACAGATTCAGGCCCAGGCGCAGGTAATCGGTGCCGGTGCGCTTGCCGCGGGCATCGATCACCAGGGCGCTACCGCGCTCGTCCAGCGGCTCTACCCGGTATTGCACGCGCTCGAAGTAGTCCAGGCCGTACAGCGTGCCCATGTCTTTCTGCAGGCGATCCATGTCCAGTGGCTCGCCGAGCGGTTGGCGAATATGCCGGCGAATCACTGCATCGCCGACTTTCGAGTCGTTCTCCACATGGATTTCGCGAATCACCGGTGTACGCTGTTCGCGCGAGCGCGCCATGGCCAACGCCGGGTTGCCGGCACTGCTGGTGCGCAAGCGAGCCAAACGCTCTGCCTGAATCTGTGTGGCGCGATAGCCGGCGTCGATCATCTGTTCGCCACGATTGAAGTCGGCGACGCCGAAGCCGGCCAGAGGGGGCAGGATCAATACGTCGTCCGCCTCCAGCGTTTCGAGTTGGGTCTCGGAGTTTTTACGCATCATCAGGTTGATCGACTGGTTCATCACGTCGACCACGGTGAGCAGGTCCTTGGCCGGTTTCAGTGGCATACCCAGGTCGACGACGATGACGTGATCGACGCCCATCTGCCGCGCCACGTCGATGGGCACGTTGTTGACCATGCCGCCGTCGACCAGCAGGCGGCCGTCCACTTCCACCGGGGCGAACACCGCCGGGATCGACATACTGGCGCGCATCACCTGCGGCAGGTGGCCGCTGCTCATGATCACCTGTTCACCCGTGACCACATCGGTGGCCACGGCGCGATAGGGAATCGGCAGATGATCGAAATCGCGGGTGGCGCTGCGATGCACCAGCAGGCTTTCCAGCAGCAGCGCCAGGTTCTGGCCCTGGATCACGCCCAGCGGCAGGCCAAGGCTGCCGTCGTCGCGGAAGCTGAGTTTCTGCTTGATCAGAAAATCACGGTCGTCCTGCTTGCGGCGAAAGGGGATGTCCTCGCGTGGCGGTGAGTCGGACAGCGCCTGTTGCCAATCCAGCTCCAGCGCCAGACGTTCAAGCTCCGCCACCGAATAGCCGGCCGCGTACAGCCCACCGACGATGGCGCCCATGCTGGTGCCGGCGATGGCGTCGATGCGAATACCTTGTTCCTCCAGCGCCTTGAGCACACCAATGTGCGCCAGGCCACGGGCGGCGCCGCCTGACAGCACCAGGCCGACACGTTCGGCGGCGATGACAGGCAGGCTGGACAGAGCGAACAGGCAAAGCAGCGAAAGGAGCAGGCGGCGCATGATGGATTCCGGCAGGAGCAGAGACAAAGGCCGTTATTATAGGCATCAAGCCCCACAGTAGAGCCGCTGCCATGCCCGATCAGAAGCCCGAAATCGTCATCACCTATTGCACCCAGTGTCAGTGGCTGCTGCGCGCCGCGTGGCTGGCTCAGGAACTGCTGAGCACCTTTGCCGACGAGCTCGGGCGGGTCAGCCTGGAGCCGGGCACCGGCGGCGTGTTCCGCATCCTCTGCGATGGCCAACAGATCTGGGAACGCAAGGCCGATGGTGGTTTCCCCGAGGCCAAGGTGCTCAAGCAGCGGGTGCGTGATCTGATCGATCCAGGTCGCGATCTGGGTCACAACGACCGGTAGGGTGCGCTGTGCGCACCGCTTGGTTCAACGCCCCATCCGCGCCGAAATGAAGATAGCGCTGACGATCAGCATGCCTCCGGCCAGCATGCGCAGCGTCGGCTGCTCGCTGAACAGCCACCAGGCGAACAGAATCCCGTAGACCGGTTCCAGGGCGAAGATCACTGCTGTGGTGCGCGCCTTGAGCACGCGCAGGCTGGCGACGAACAGGCTGTGTGCCAGGCCGGTGCAGAAGATGCCGAGCATGGCCAGCCACAGCCAGTCCACCGGGCGCACGCTGGGCAGCAGCGGCCAGGCCAGCGGCAGGAAGCAGATGAACACGGCGACGTTCTGGTGCAGCGCTGCCTGTACCGGGTCGAGGCCGCGGGTGCTGGCGCGATTGAGCAGCGACAGCAGGGCGAACAGAAAGCCCGACAACACTGCCCACAGCAATCCGACTGTGGCGTCACTGTTCAGGCTGAACTCGGGCGTGACCAGGATCAGCCCCACGCATACCACGCCGACCATGGCGAACTCGCCGGGGCGGGTGCGCTCGCGAAACAGCAGGCCCTCCAGCAGTACGGTGAAGGCCGGGAAGCTGGCGAAGCCGAGCGTGGCGATGGCCACGCCGGAGACCTTCACCGCTTCGAAGAAGGTGACCCAGTGCGTGCCCAGCAGCAGGCCGCCGAGTGCCAGCAGAGTCATCTGCCGCAAGCTCGGGCGAACCGCGTTGCGGCTGCGCCAGAGCAGCGCGGCCAGGCCCAGGGCGAGTACCGCGAAGAACGCGCGGCCGCCGGCGATCATGTTCGGCGTGGTCGCCGCCAGTTTGCCGAAAATGCCCGACAGGCCGAACAGCAGGGCACCCAGGTGAATCGCCAGCAGGGCGTTACGTTCCGTCATGCCAGGCGCGCACCGTTGGGCAATGGCTGGTCGAACCCGGCGAGGACGACACGGTTGTCGTTGTCATAGACACCGGTGACCAGCACTTCCGAGCGCACCCCGGCGATGCGCTTGGGGGCGAAATTGCACACGCACAGCACCTGGCGACCAATCAGCTCGCCACAGCTGTAATGCGCGGTGATTTGCGCGCTGGAGGTCTTGACGCCCAGTTCGCCGAGATCGACTTCCAGCACGTAGGCCGGCTTCACTGCCTTTTCATTGGGACGAGCGCAGCGAATGGTGCCGACGCGCAGCTCCACTTTCTCGAAATCCTGCCATTCGATGGTTTGCATGGGGTACTCCTGGTTACTGACGCGCAGTCTAGGCGCCTCGCGAAGGGCTGTCTGTCGCAGGAACTACGAGTTTTGTCGTCGGACTCTCAATCAGGTCTGAAGGTGGCAGGAGCACGTAGGGTGGGTTAGCGGCGCTAACCTTCGAACGATCAGACACTTCCATCGTGACGCGCCGCGTAACCCACCAGACGATGTAACGATTGGCGACGATGGTGGGTTACGCCACACCGGTTTCGGCGGGGTAGCCAACCAGCGTGACAGGCGGCTAACCCACCCTACGAGAGCGGTGCGCCGCTGGGGCTGCTAGCGCGTGCGGCGCAACTGTCGCGGGGTCATGCCGAGATGGCGATAGAGGGCAGCGGTGAAGGCGCTTTGCGAGCTGTAGCCGACCTGTGCGGCGATTTCTCCAACCGCCAGGTCGCTGCCACGCAACAGCTGTTCGGCGAGTTGCAGGCGCCGTTGGCGAATATGTTCCATCGGCGTGCGCCCGGTCTCGGCGAGGAAACGCGCATGGAAACGCGCCACCGACAGACCGGCCAGGCGTGCCAGATCTGCCACCTGCAGCGGATGCGCTGCGTGCTGTTCGATATAGCGATCCAGGGCTGTCAGCGGCAAGCCGGTCGTCTCGGCATGCTGGCGGCTGCAGGCCAGGCTGCCGAGTAGCAAGGCCGCACCTTGGCCCGCGATGATTGGATCATTGATCGGGCTGCTGGCCAGCCAGTTGAGTAGCTGCCCCTGCGAGGGATCGAGTTGCAGTGCGTTGGGTTTGTCCAACAGACGCTGGATGTCGCTCGCATGGTGGCCAAGCTGGCGCTCCAGCCAGTCGTTGGCCGGCAGATCCAGCACCAGGCACTGGCTGCCGCGTGGGCTGCCGCAGGTATGGCGCGCTTCGGCCGGCACTACGGCCAGGTGATGGCGCAGCACCTGGCTGCCCTGGCCATCGACTTCGAATTGCAGCTCGCCCGCCAGGCCGAACACCAGTTGCGCGTGGTCGTGGCTATGGCTGAGCACTTCGTGGCTGTAATGACGCAGGGACAGGATCGGGAGCATGGCGGTTTCCTCGGCAACCGCCGCAGTGTAACGCCTGGGCCGGGGCGCTGCTGCGTCATGGGACCGTCTTTTTCCCGTCACAAGCCTTTCACCGCGACCCCTCAAGCTCGTCTAAACCCAGCCGGAGGTCGCCCATGACCAGCGTCCAGCTCGCCAAGCCCAGCCGCAAGCAACGTGTCCGTACCCTGTGGATCTCCGATGTACACCTCGGCACCCGCGATTGCCAGGCCGAGCACCTGGCAGCCTTTCTCAAGCGCTACCACGCCGACCGTATCTACCTGGTGGGCGACATCATCGACGGCTGGAAACTGCGCGGCGGCATCTACTGGCCACAGGCGCACACCAACGTCATCCGCCGTCTGCTGACCATGAGCAAGCACGGCACCGAAGTGATCTACGTCACCGGCAACCATGACGAGTTTCTACGTCGTTACTCCAGCCTGCTGCTGGGCAATATCCAACTGGTCGACGAGGCCGTGCACGTCACGGCCGATGGCCGGCAATTGCTGGTGATCCATGGCGATCAGTTCGATGTGATTACCCGTTATCACCGCTGGCTGGCCTTTCTCGGCGACTCGGCCTACGAATTCACCCTGACCCTCAACCGCTGGCTAAATCACTGGCGCAGCCGCTGGGGCTACGGCTACTGGTCGCTGTCGGCTTACCTCAAGCACAAGGTCAAGACTGCGGTGAACTTCATCAGCGACTTCGAGGAGGCCATCGCTCACGAGTGCGTCAAGCGCGGCCTGCAGGGCGTGGTCTGTGGTCACATCCACCACGCCGAAATCCGTCAGGTCAGTGGTGTCGAGTACATGAACTGCGGCGACTGGGTGGAATCCTGCACGGCGCTGATCGAGCACTGGGATGGGCAGATCGAGCTCTATCGTCTGGCCGAGTCGCAACTGGCCAGCGAGGAGCAGGCTGTCGCCCTCGAGACCGGCGCATGAGGATACTGATCGTCTCCGACGCCTGGGCGCCTCAGGTCAATGGTGTGGTCACCAGCCTGGCCGCGCTGGTCGGCGAACTGCGTGGGCTGGGGCATCAGGTCAAGCTGCTATCGCCCGCCGATTTCCGCGCCGTGCCTTGTCCGACCTACCCTGAGATTCCGCTGGTGTGGGATCTGTGGCGCGTCGGTGCGGCGATTCGCAACTTTCGTCCTGACTGCGTGCACCTCGCTACCGAGGGGCCGCTGGGTTGGGCAGCGCGGCGTTGGCTGGTCAAGCGTGGGCTGGCGTTTTCCACGGCGATCCATACGCGTTTTCCGGAGTACGTCAGCGCCCGCTGGCCTTGGATTGCGCCGCGTTGGGGCTATGCCTTTCTACGCGCTTTCCATCGCCCCAGTCACGCCGTGCTGGTGACCACCGAGCGGCTGCGCCAGGAGTTCGCCAACTGGGCTCTGCAACGGCTGCAACTGTGGTGCAAAGGGGTGGATACCCGGCTGTTTCGGCCGGACGAGACGCGTCCACGACCTGTGCAACCGGTGTTTCTCTACGTCGGACGCATCGCTCCGGAAAAGAACCTGCAGGCCTTTCTCGATCTGGACCTGACGGGGGAGAAACGTGTGGTTGGTGACGGTCCACAGCGTGAGACGTTGCAACAACAGTATCCGCTGGTGCGCTTTCTCGGCTACCGCCATGGCCAGGCGTTGGCCGAGGCTTATCAGGATGCCTCGGTGCTGGTCTTTCCTTCGCGTACCGATACCTATGGCCTGGTGATGCTGGAGGCCTTGGCTTGCGGTACACCCGTGGCTGCGTTTCCCGTGGCCGGGCCGCTGGATGTGCTGCAGCAGGGCGTCAGTGGAGTGATGGCCGAGGATCTGCATGCCGCCTGCCTGGGCGCGCTGGAGCTGGATCGTAAGCGTTGCGCGGAATTGGCGGCAGCGCAGTCCTGGCGCGCGTCGGCGCTGGAGTTTCTGGCATTGCAGCCGCTGATCGATGGCGAGCCAGTGTTGACCGAGGCACTGGAGGCGTAGGGCGTATTGCCGGTAGGGCGTACCGGGACACCGGCCGCTTGGAAGCAGTGCGCCGTTGGATTTGTACTGCGCCAAAGAACGGCGGACTGTTCGCTGCGCTACGAGCGGCCGGCGTTCCGATCTTACAGAATGACCTTGTCGCGCAGCTTTTCGGCCGCCTGGTTGAGCGCCTGGATCACCCGTTCCTTGTCGAAGTTCTGAATGCCATTGGTGTCCAGGTACATGGAGAAGCCCGGCAGTTCGTGCTCGACGTAGCTGGAGGTGGCGCCCAGGTCGCGGCGGAAGTCCACCACCTGGTAGATCTGCACCGGGCGGGTGAAACCCTTGACGGCGATCTGGCCCTTGTCGCGGCACATGATCACGTCCTTGACCAGCGAATAAGTCTCGTGGGAGATCAGGATTTCGCCGGATTCGGCGGCGCTTTCCAGGCGGCTGGCAAGGTTCACGTCGCGGCCGATGATGGTGTAGTCCATACGCGTGTCGGCGCCGAAGTTGCCCACCGTGCAGTAGCCAGTATTGAGGCCCATGCGAATTTCCAGTGGCTTGGTGATGCCCTGGGCGCGCCACTGCTGGCGTAGCACCTTCATGTGTTTGCGCATGGCGATGGCCATGGAAACCGCCGCGACCGCATCCTTCTTGGCGCCGTTGCTACTCGGGTCGCCGAAAAACACCATGACGCAGTCACCGATGAACTTGTCGATGGTGCCGCCGTATTTCAGGGTGATCTTCGACATTTCATTGAGGTAGGTGTTGAGCAGGTCGGTCAGCGCTTCGGCTTCCAGCTCTTCCGACAGCTCGGTAAACCCCTTGATATCGGAGAAGAACACCGTGAGCTTCTTGCGCTGAGTCTCCAGGCGCACGCTCTTCTTGCCGGTGAAGATCGATTCCCAGACCTGTGGTGACAGGTACTTGGCCAGGTTGCGCGCCAGGCGCGCGGCCTTTTCCTGCTCACGCTTGATCTCGCTGCGTACCTGAGCCAGGCGCAGGCCCTGCTGGTTGACGAAGTAGGCAGTGATGCAGATGTACAGGGTGGCGAAGAGGATGCTGACCAGCGCCACCAGCGTCGGCGTGTCGGTATTGGGATGAATCCCAACCAGCGCGGCG
Organism: Ectopseudomonas oleovorans; assembly: GCF_029845265.1. NCBI lineage: Bacteria > Pseudomonadati > Pseudomonadota > Gammaproteobacteria > Pseudomonadales > Pseudomonadaceae > Ectopseudomonas > Ectopseudomonas oleovorans. Next base: position 18,702 of record NZ_JAOCLK010000011.1, on the reverse strand, counting down.
CACAGCGCCATGCCGCTGGCGGCCACCAGCAGGCCCAGGCCGAGATAGCGCATGCCGCCGACGACCAGGGCACTGAAACAGAGAATCAGCAGGAACATCAGGCTGGGCACGGCAGAGAAGCCGAGCAGCACGCAGGCCGCGCCGGCGTGCAGGGCATCGAAGAACAGCAGGGCGAGGTCGGTCTGCTGCGGATAGTCGCGCTTGAAACGGCGGCTGAGATTGTGCGCCAGATGAGGGTAGAGCAGGGCGTAGGGCACCATCCACAGAATGTCGTAGGCGAAGTGCCCGACATAGGTGCCGGCGGCGATGCTGGCGGCCGTGGCGATATAGGCCAGTACGCGCGAATAGTATTCGCGCAACGGCGGCGTCGGTAGCCCGTTGGCACGGCTGATGGTTGCTGGCTTCATCTGCTGGAACTGTCCCTGCTGGATTTCTGGCGTCTCTGCTGGACGCCTGGCTGGTCTGCAAGACCTGAGCCTGAGGCTCGCTGGGCGGGGATCATAACCAAGGGGGTGGAGGCCAGCCAAGCATGGCCGCCGAGCGGTGGCGCAACAGTGGCCAGCGGTCAGGCGCTGGTATTGTCCATTGCAGCCAGATAGATGGAGTTCTTCGGTCGGGCGAATACGCGCTGCAGCATGGGCTCGAAGAAGCTCAATGGCAGGCTTTCATAGTCCGGGTCGAAGGCGGCCGCATCGTATTTGGCGCAGAACTCGATGGTCGCCTGGTATTGCGGGTGATCCTTGAACTGCTCGCGCAGGTGGCGATCCATGCCCAGGTGATAGAAGAAGTAATAACCCTGGAAAATGCCATGCTTCTCGACCATCCAGTGATTCTCGGCACTGACGAAAGGCTTGAGGATGGCTGTGGCAATGTCCGGGTGGTTGTAGCTGCCTAGGCTCTGTTGCCGTTTCGCGCACGGCCGCGACGGAGCCAGTTTTTGCGTGGGGCTAGGCGCGAGAGGCGAAGTTTGGTCGCCCAAATGAGCCGTCGAGTAACAACGTACCACGCAAAAACTGGCCCGTCCCTTCGGGTTGCGCGGCAAATTGCGCCATGCGTCGTTGCGGGATTTGGCAAGGGAACGACCATTACCTGCATCCCGCGCCTCGCGTGGCGCAATTTGGCGCAGCAACGCGGCTCGCGTCGAAACGGCAACAGACCCTAGTGTGAGCAGCCAGGTTCTTAGAAACGGATACGGCCGGTAAAGGCATCCTTGAGCATCACCCAATCGCCCATCAGGCTGTACAGCGGATAGTCGAAGGTGGCCGGGCGGTTCTTTTCGAAGACGAAGTGGCCGACCCAGGCGAAGCCATAACCGGCCAGCGGCATGGCCAGCAGCCACAGCCATTGTTGGCTGAACAGGGCGTAGGCGAGGATCGCCAGCACCAGCAGGCTGCCGGCATAGTGCAGTCGGCGGCACACGGGGTTACTGTGTTCCTGCAGGTAATAGGGGTAGAACTCGGCGAAGCTCTGGTAGCGTTCGGTGGTCTGGGCGGTCATGGCGCACCTCCTGTTATTGTCACCTACGAGTCTAGACCTGCTGTCTCCGTGGGCCACTGACTTAAGGTGCCAGTCTAGTATCCTTGCGCCGCCAACCATGGCATTGCTGATTGATCACAAGAACAAGACGATGAGCGAAAGAACCACATCCTCCAGCTGGGCCTTGGCCATCGTGCAGGCGCTGGAGCTGGGCGGCGTAGACTGCACCAGCCTGTTCACCGAACTGGGCATGGATTACGCCGCGCTGAACGACCCCGATGCGCGCTTCCCGCAGGACGGCATGACCCGTCTGTGGCAGCGCGCCGTGGCGCTGTCGGGCAATCCGGCGATCGGCCTGAACATGGCGCAGGTGGTGCGCCCGGCGTCCTTCCATGTGGTGGGTTATGCACTGATGTCCAGTCGCAACCTGCGTGATGGCTTCACCCGTCTGGTGCGCTACCAGCGCATCATCGGTGAAGGCGCGGACCTGAATTTTTTGCCGCAACCCGACGGCTATGCGCTGACTCTGGCCATTCATGGCGACCGCCTGCCGCCGGCCCGGCAGAGCGCCGAGGCGTCGCTGGCATACTGCCTGGCCTTTTGCCGCTGGATGACCGGCAAGCCCATTCGCCCGCGCGAGATTCGCCTGCAAGGTCCGCCACCCGCCGACCTGGCGCCTTATCAGCAGGTGTTCCAGGCTCCGCTGAAGTTCAATGCCGAGCATTACGGGTTGATCTTCGAGCGTGCCGATCTGGAGACACCATTGCCCAGTGCCAATGAGGCGCTGGCGCAACTGCATGACCGTTTTGCCGGCGAATACCTGGCGCGTTTCTGCAGCAGTCGCGTCACCCATCAGGCACGTCAGGTGCTATGCCGCCTGTTGCCGCAGGGCGAGCCACGCCGCGAGGTGGTGGCGCAGGCGCTGCATCTGTCGCAGCGCACCTTGCAGCGACGCCTGCAGGAGGAGGGCACCAGCTATCAGCAGTTGCTCGACGACACGCGCCGAGAGCTGGCCGAGCAGTATCTTGGCCAGGTCGACCTGACGTTGCTGGAGGTTGCCTATCTGCTGGGCTTTGCCGACCCGAGCAACTTCTTCAGGGCGTTTCGCCGCTGGTTCGGAGAAACGCCCGGTGAGTATCGCAGTCGTCGTGGGCTGGCTGGTTAAGGTCCATCGACCACTCAATGGCGCCAGAAGGCGGGGAACAACAGCACCAGCACCGTGAGGATTTCCAGGCGCCCGAGCAGCATACCCAGGCTCAGTAGCCACTTGGCCGTATCGGGGATGGTGGCGTAGTTGCCGGCCGGGCCGACCATCTCGCCCATGCCTGGGCCAACGCCTGAGACCATCGCCGCAGCGCCGGTCAGGGCAGTGATCCAGTCCACGCCGCACATCGCTACTGCCAGGGCCAGCGTGGCGATGGTGATGGTGTAGAAGAAGGCGAAGGCCAGGATCGAGCGAACGATGTCTTCGTCCAGGCGGTGGCGGTTGTAATGCTGCTTGATCACCGCCCGGGGGTGAATGAGCTGCTTGAGGTTGGCCTTGAGCAGGATGTAGGCGACCTGGAAGCGGAATATCTTCAGGCCGCCGGCGGTGGAGCCGGAGCAGCCTCCGACGAAACCCAGGTAGAAAAACATCATGCTGGCGAACGGGCCCCACAGGTGGTAATCGCCCACGGCAAAGCCGGTGGTGGTCATGATCGAGGTGATGTTCACCGCCACCAGGCGTAGCGCATCGAGCCAGTACAGGTCGGTGGTGAGCCATTTCCAGCCCGCCAGCACGAACCAGCTGCCCACCAGCAACAGCAGGAATCCACGCACCTGCGCGTCGCGAAACAGTGCGCGGTAGTTGCCGCGCAGGGTGCTGACATAGAGCACGAACGGCAGACTGCCGAGCACCATCACCACGATGGCGACCCAGTGAATCGCCGGTTCCTGCCATTTGCCCAGTGAAGAGTCGGACGTGGAGAAACCACCGGTGGCGATCGCCGACATGGCGTGGTTGATCGCATCGAACAGGCCCATACCCGCCCACCAGAACGCCAGCACCGCGAGTGTGCTCAGGCCGACATAGGCCAGCACCATGTACTTGGCGACCATGTGCGAGCGCGGCATGACCTTTTCCGAGCGGTCCGACGACTCGGTCTGGAACAGGCGCATGCCACCCACGCGCAGCAGCGGCAAAATGGCGACGGCCATGCCGATGAAGCCGATGCCGCCGAGCCAGTGCAGCATCGAGCGCCAGATCAGAATACCGGGCGACATGTCGTCGAGGCCGCTGAATACGGTGGCGCCGGTAGCGGTGATGCCGGACATGCTCTCGAAGTACGCGTCGGTGATGCTCGCCCGTTCGGCGAAGATGAACGGCAAGGCGGCGAAGATCGACACCATCACCCAGCTCGACACCGTCAGCATGTACATGTCGCGGGGGCGCAGTTGCGTTTGTTGGGGCCTGCCCTGGGCGATCATGGCGATGCCGGTGAGCGCGGTGATCAGGCTCGACCAGAGAAAGGCATTGATGCCCTGCGTCTGCTCGAAGATCAACAGGGTGATCACCGGCACCAGCATGCCCAGCGCCAGGGTGACGAGGAAGATGCCGTTGATGAAGGCGAGGATGCGCAGGCTGGCTAGGGGCATCGGTCAGTGTTTCCAGAAACTACGGGTGACCAGCACCAGTACGGTCAGAATTTCCAGGCGGCCGAGCAGCATGCCAGCACTGAGCAGCCACTTGGCTGAATCCGGCAGGCTGGCGAAGTTGCCGACTGGGCCGATGATCGGGCCAAGCCCTGGGCCGACGTTGCACACCGCGGTGGCGGCGCCGGTCAGCGCGGTGACCCAGTCTAGGCCGACCAGGGTCAGGGCCAGGGCCAGCACACCGATGGTGATGGTGAAGAAGAAGGAGAAGGTGATCAGCGAGCGGACGATCTCTTCATCCAGGTTGTGATTGTTGTACTGCTGCTTGATCACCGCGCGGGGGTGCACCAGCTGCATCAGGTTGGCCTTGAGCAGCACGTAGGCGACCTGGAAGCGGAAGATCTTCAGGCCGCCTGCGGTGGAGCCCGAGCAGCCGCCGACGAAGGTCAGGTAGAAGAACAGCAGCACGGCGAAGCTGCCCCAGGTGGTGTAGTCGCCGAGGGCGAAGCCGGTGGTGGTGACCACAGAGGTGACGTTTACCGCGACGATGCGAAAGGCGTCGAGCCAGGCGTAGTCCGAGTTGATCCACAACCAGGTGCCGAAGACCAGCCAGGTCAGCAGCAGAAAACCGATGAAGCCGCGAACCTGATGGTCTTTGAACAGGGCGTTGCGATTGCCGCGAATAAAGGCGACGTAAAGCATGAACGGCATGCCGCCGAGCAGCATCAGGACCACCGCCGTCCAATGCACGGCCGGTTCTGGCCAGTGCGCCAGGGACACGTCCGAGGTGGAGAATCCGCCGGTGGAGATCGCTGCCATGGAGTGGTTGATGGCGTCGAAAGGGCTCATGCCTGCCGCCCAGAAGGCCAGGAAACCCAGCAGCGTCAGGGCCAGATAAATCACCAACAGATACTTCGCCGCCATGTGCGAGCGTGGCATTACCTTCTCGCCCCAGTCCGAGGATTCGGTCTGGAACAGGCGCATGCCACCCACGCGCAGCAGCGGCAAAATGGCGACGGCCATGCCGATGAAGCCGATGCCGCCGAGCCAGTGCAGCATCGAGCGCCAGATCAGAATACCGGGCGACATGTCATCCAGCCCGGTCAGCACGGTGGAGCCCGTAGTGGTAATGCCGGACATGGTTTCGAAGATGGCGTCGGTGTAGCTGATATGGGCGATCAGCATCATCGGCAGCGCGGCAAAGCAGCAAACCACGGTCCAGCTCCCGGTCGTCAGCAGGTACATGTCACGCGGGCGTAACTGAGCGTTCTGCGGCCGGCCGGGAATCATCAGGGCGAGCCCGGCGATCAGGGTGATCAGGCTGGACCAGAGAAAGGCATTGAGATCTTCAGGCTGCTCGAAGATCAGCAGGGTCAGCATCGGGATGGCCATGCTGATCGCCAGGGTAATCAGGAATATGCCGATGATGAAACCGATGATGCGCAGCGTCGGCAAGGCCATTTAGAGGGCTCTGGCGGGTTGGAAAATGCGCCATTCTACCTGCGCACGGACGGCTGTAAACCGCAACGGTGGGGGCTTTACAAGCGCATCGCCGAGCATAGAATAGCTGCCAGTTGCCGACGTCCGTCGGTTTCCGAGCTCTCCTCAAATGTCCGAAGCTAATCCCTGCCTTACGTGCGGCGCCTGCTGCGCGTTTTTTCGTGTGTCCTTCTTCTGGGGCGAGTGCCAATCCGCGGGCGGTAGCGTTCCGGACGAGCAGGTCATCCAGATCAGCCCCCATTACGTCGCCATGCGTGGCACGGAGAGCAAACCGGCACGTTGTACGCAACTGTTGGGCGACGTCGGTTGTGGTGTGCGTTGCACCATGTACGAACAGCGCTCGAGTAGCTGCCGCGAGTTCGAAGCGTCATGGGCGAACGGTGAGCACAACCCGCGTTGCGACGAGGCGCGCAGGGCTTACGGTCTGCCGCCGCTCACTCCGCCGGTGCAACCGGTGATATCGCCCGACCGGGTAGCCTGACGGTATCTCAAGCCGCAGGTGAAGCTGGACATTGCCTGATGCTTATTTGGCAGGATACCCGAAGCGCCTTTGTGGGAGCCCCGCCCCCGGGGCGGGGCTTTTGGCTTTGCGGTGTTCTTGCGATTCGCCGCGAGGCGCGGCTCCTACAGGGTAGGTCGGCGCCTGCGGGGTTTGTGTAGGAGCCCCGCCCCGGGGCGAAGCTTTTGGCTTTGCGATGTTCTTGCGATTCGCCGCGAGGCGCGGCTCCTACAGGGTAGGTCGGCGCCTGCGGGGTTTGTGTAGGAGCCCCGCCCCGGGGCGAAGCTTTTGGCTTTGCGATGTTCTTGCGATTCGCCGCGAGACGCGGCTCCTACAGGGTAGGTCGGCGCCTGCGAGGTTTGTGTAGGAGCCCCGCCCCCGGGGCGAAGCTTTTGGCTTTGCGGTGTTCTTGCGATTCGCCGCGAGGCGCAGTGCCTACAGGCTGATGCGCCGTCCCCGCATACCGCTGAGCTTGCAGCTTGCAGCTTGCAGCATTGAGAATGCGCCATCTTTGTTTTTGGAGGTGGCCGATGGAGGCCCTCGACGCTCTGCTCAACCGTGTTTCCGTTCCTCGCCTGGTCGAACCAGCCCCGGATGCTGCTCAGCGCGAGATGCTGTTTCGCGCAGCCCTGCGTGCGCCTGATCATGGTCAGCTACGTCCGTGGCGTTTTCTGACGGTCGAGGGGCAAGCGCGTGAGCGTATGGGCGAGCTGTTCGCCGAGGCCTTGCTGGTCGCCGATGCGCATGCTGCGCCGGAAGCGCTGAACAAGGCGCGTGGCATGCCGCTGCGCGCGCCATTGCTGGTGGTGGTGATCGCCCGGGTTCAGGCTCACCCCAAGGTACCCGCTTCCGAGCAGGTGATAGCAGCCGGCTGTGCCGCGCATGGCATGCTGCTGGCCGCCCATGCTCAGGGTATCGGTGCGGTCTGGCGTACCGGCGACATGGCCTATAACGCCCATGTGGCCAAGGGGCTGGGCCTGGCGGCGGACGAGCAGATCATCGCCTACCTCTACCTTGGTACGCCGGAGCGTGAGCTGCGCCGCGCCCCGGAGGTTCGCGTCGAGGATTTCGTCAGCGCCTGGGAGGGCTGAGCGAAACGCGCTTCAGCCTGCCTGCTGCCTGGCCGGCAGGCTGAGCGTGGCGATGAAGCCGCCTTGCGGATGGTTGCTCAACAGCAGTTCACCGCCATGACGTTGCGCCGCCCGCCGCGCGATAGCCAAGCCGAGGCCGTGGCCGGAGCCGCTCTGGCCTGGCGCGCGGAAGAACGGTTTACCCAATTGCTCCAGGTATTCGCTAGCGACTCCAGGGCCATGGTCGCGCACGCTCAGCGTTACGTTTTGCCCCTGGCTCTGCACGCTGATGAGGACAGGTTGATCCGCTGGGCTGAAGCGCAAGGCATTGCGTAGCAGATTGTCCAGCGCGCGCTCCAGCATGTCTGGCCAGCCTTGCAGGCGTGCGCGCGGGTCGAGATCGATCTGCAGCTGTTGTTGCGGGGCGGTCAGGCGAACGTCTTCCTGCAGGTTGCCGAGCAGGGCGGCCAGATCGACGGGCTGTGCGGCGCCCGGATCCGCGTCCAGACGGGCCAGGGCAAGAATTTCGCTGATCAGCGCTTCCAGTCGATCACACTCCTGACTCAGGCGGGGCCAGAGCCTTTCTCGCTCCGCAGCATCGGCGCGCTCCGCCAATGCCAGTGCAATACGCAGGCGCGCCAGGGGCGAGCGCAGTTCGTGGGAGACATCGCGCAGCAACTGGCGCTGGCTGCCGATCAAGCCTTGCAGGCGCTCGCCCATGCGGTTGAAGTCCTTGGCCAGTAGGCCCAGCTCGTCGCGGCGCGTGGCCAGACGAGCCAGGCTGTTCTGTTGGTAGGCGGTCTGGCCGAGGTCATGCACGGCGCCGCGCAGGCGATCCAGCGGGCGGGTGATCGACAGCGTCAGCATCAGGCTGAACAGCGTCAGCACCACCAGGGCAATGGCGATGGCGCTGAGTGGCCAGAACAGGCTGCCGCGGTGCCAGGCTGCCAGTTCCGGGTGTGGAATACGGTAGATGAACAGGTAGCTTTCGCCGCTTTCCGGGCTGGTGTATTCGGCGGTCAGGCGCCGCCATGGCAAGCGACGTTCGTCGCCGTGACGCGCCTCGAAGGCGGCAGCACGGGACGGAAAGGTGCCTTTGACCAGTTGCTGGCCGCTCTCGCCAAGCACCTGGGTGTCGATACGGTACTTGCGCTTGCGCTGTTCGAGAAAATCCTGGGCGGCGGCTGGCCCTTGCTGTTCATAGCGCTTGACCCACTTGCTATCGAGATCGTCAAGGCCCGGGTGCAGGCTCAGAATCCAGGCGTCCTGATTCAGGGCGCGGCCCAGCAGCAGCGACAGGCCGGCTACCAGGGCGATGCCCAGCCAGAAGGTCGCCAGAATGCGCCAGAACAGTGAACGCACGGTGATTCCTCATGCAAAAGCCGCCGGGCCCAGGGAGCGCGGCGGCGGGTCTAGGGGGTGTCGATCAGTTGGTCTTGCTGTCCTTCTCGGCCTTCCAGGCCTTGAATTCGGCCATTTCTGCGCGGCGAGCTTCCATTTTCTTCTGGTGCTCGTCGAAGGCTTTCTGCTGCTCGGGGTTGAGCAGGTCACGCAGGGCCTTGTGCTGGTCGGCGCGAGCCTTGTCCAACTCCTTCTTCATGGCCTGCTTTTCGGCTTCCGGCAGCTTGTCCAGGTAGCGCTTGGTGATGTCGCGATGGGTTTTCATCTGCTCGCCCATCAGTTTGCGAAACTCCTGGCGCTGCTCCTTGCTCAGGTTCAGCTCCTTGAACATGCTGTGGCCGCGATCATGGTGGCGAGGGCCGCCGTCGTGCATGGGCATGGCGAAGGCCAGGGTCGGCAGGGTGGCAGCGAGCAGCAGGGCGGTGAGGGTCTTGCGCATGGTGATTCTCCTTGTCTTGAGAACCTGTTTTGCGATCTAGCGAGCTAGAGTCATGCAAGGCGAAAACAGACGAGGAACGGTCGGAGTCGCGGGCGACTGTACTGTTGTACATGAGCATTCCGAGTCTGTTTTCAACGCAGCAGGGCCGACGCGCAGCAGGTCGTAAACAGGTTCCGAGGCCGGTAAGTACCGGATGGGCTCATTATGCGGCGGTCAAGGTCAAGGGCAGTCAGCTGTGGGTAAAGCTTGGGTAAAGGCGATGTTGCGGGTTATTTACGCTGCGCCAGGGCGTACTCACTGCGCGTAGTAATAGCCGCGGCTGCGCAGGGCGAGAATGCGTGGGCGGCCATCCGGGTGCGGGCCGAGCTTCTTGCGCAGGTTGCTGACGTGCATGTCCAGGCTACGGTCATACAGGGTCAATTTGCGGCCCAGGGCCAGTTGCGCCAATGCCTGTTTGTCCACCGGCTCACCTGGTTGGCGCAGCAGGGCTTCCAGCAGGCGGCTTTCGGAAAGTGTCAGCGGAACGTCATGCTCGCCAATGCTGACCACCCCGCGATTGGGGCTGAAGCTGAGGTCGCCCAGCTCCAGCTGGCTGCTGGCCGGCGCGGGCACGGTGCGGCGCAGCACGGCGCGCAGGCGTGCGGTCAGCTCGCGAGGGTCACAGGGCTTGGCCAGGTAGTCATCGGCGCCCAACTCCAGGCCAAGGATGCGGTCCAGCGGTTCGCCGCGGGCGGAGAGCATCAGCACTGGCAGGTCCGGATGCTCGCCCCGTAGCTGCTTGAGCAACTCAAGGCCGCTGCCGTCCGGCAGCATCACGTCCAGCACCACAGCCTCGGGGGCTTGTGCGGCAAGTGCCTGACGGGCGCCAGCGGCTTCGTGGCAGGCGGTGACCTGAAAGCCTTCCTGGGTCAGCCAACGGGTAAGCAGCTCGCAGAGTTCCTGATCATCATCGATCAGCAGCAATCGGTTCATGGCTTAGTTGATCCACTCGCGACGGGTCTTGCGAGAGCCACGCAACAGGGCGCCGAATAGCATCGAGATCAGGCTCAGGGCTGCGCCGAGGGCGAACCAGGTCTGTTCCTCGCTGAGCAGCCGGGGTTGAGCCTGCGCCTGGCTTTCCTTGAGCTGCAGGCGCAGTCGCTGATTTTCCTGGCGCAGGCGCTGCAGTTGCACGGCGCTGCTCGCTTCCAGCTCATTGCGCAGTTGCTCACTCTGCGCCAGGCGCTGTTCCAACACCTGGCTGTCGACCGCAGCTGCTGGGGCGGAAGGCTGAGCGGGTTGTTCTTCTGCCTGTACCGAAGCACAGGTCAGCATCACGGTGACCAGCAGGGACAGCGGGATCGGGCGCATCGCGATTCCTTGTGTGCGAAAGCAGCGTGGGTGGCACTTCGTCAGGGCAGCACTTTCTTGAAGGGTTTGACCAAAACGTTGGCATACACGCCGGCTGTGCGGTACGGGTCGGCATCAGCCCATTGTTGGGCAGCTTCAAGGGAGTCGAACTCGGCAACCACCAGGCTGCCGCTGAAACCAGCCGGGCCTGGATCATTGCTGTCGATGGCCGGGTGCGGGCCGGCCAGCAGCAGGCGACCTTCCTGCTTCAGCTGCTCCAGACGAGCGAGGTGAGCAGGGCGGGTGGCCAGACGATTTTCCAGGGAGTTTTCGACGTCGGTGGCGATGATGGCGTAGAGCATTTCAGTCCTTATTTAGGGGCGAAGCGGGGAGGGATGAAGCATTTTCGCCATATGGCAACAGCCTTGGCGCGGATGTGGGGCATAATAACAAACATCAATCTCAACGAAAGCGCCGCCATGATTGTCGATCTGCACTGCCACAGCACCGCCTCCGATGGCGCCCTGGCCCCCGCCGTCCTGGTGACCCGGGCGCATGAGCGTGGCGTTAGGCTGCTGGCACTGACCGATCACGACACCCTGGAAGGGCTGGATGAAGCACGTCGCACAGCGACGGCTCTGGATATGCAACTGATCAATGGCATCGAGCTGTCCTGCACCTGGGGTGGAGCGACCATCCACGTGTTGGGCTATGCCTTCGAGCGCGAGGCGCCGGCGCTGTGTGCTGCCATCGATGCCTTGCACCATGGGCGCTGGCAGCGTGCGCAAGAGATCGACCGACGCCTCGCGGCCAAAGGTATGCCAGGCGCTCTGGAGGGCGCGCGGGCCGTTCAGCAGGAACTGGGCGATAGCGGCAATGCGCCGGCCCGGTCACATTTCGCCGAATTTCTCGTGCGCGCCGGCCATGTGCGCGACCGTGCCGAGGCGTTTCGCAAGTGGTTGGGTTCGGGCAAATTGGGTGACGTCAAGCAGCATTGGCCTATGCTGGAAGAAACCGTTGCCACTTTGCGCGCGGCCGGGGCCTGGATCAGCCTGGCGCATCCGTGGCAATACGATTTCACGCGCAGTAAGCGTCGCCGTCTGGTTGCCGACTTCGCGGCAGCCGGTGGCCACGCGCTGGAAGTGGTCAACGGCATGCAGCCGGCCGAGCAGGTCGGCGGCCTGGCGATTCTGGCCCGTGAGTTTGGTTTGATGGCCAGCGTCGGCAGTGATTTTCATGCGCCCGGCGACTGGTCCGAGCTGGGTATGTACCGGCCGCTGCCCGACGATCTGACTGCGCTCTGGGAGCGTTTCGAGCATGCACAGCCATCCGCTGTCACTTTATGAGCTGGGAGCAAGTGTGAGTCAATTTTTCCAGGTCCACCCGGAAAACCCGCAGGCACGCCTGATAAAACAGGCCGTGGAAATCATTCGTGGCGGCGGCGTGGTTGTCTATCCGACCGACTCCTCCTATGCGCTGGGCTGCATGATCGGTGACAAGAATGCGGTAGAGCGCATTCGTCGCCTGCGTCAGCTCGATGACAAGCACAACTTCACCCTGGTTTGCCGCGATCTGTCGCAGATCGGGCTGTTTGCCAAGGTCGACACCGCTGCCTTTCGCCTGCTGAAAAATCACACGCCCGGCCCTTACACCTTCATCCTCAATGCCACCCGTGAAGTGCCGCGCATGCTGCTGCATCCCAAGCGCCGCACCATTGGCATTCGCGTGCCCAGCCATCCGATTGCCCTGGCGCTGCTGGAGCAGTTGGGCGAGCCGCTGATGAGCGTCAGCCTGATCATGCCGGGCGATGAACTGCCGATGTCCGACCCTTACGAAATGCGGCAGATTCTTGAACACCATGTTGACCTGATCATCGACGGCGGTTTTGGCGGGCTGGAAGCGTCCACCGTGGTCAGTCTCGCCGACGATAGCCCGCAAGTGCTGCGCGTCGGTTGCGGTGATCCGACGCCGTTCAGCGATCTCTGACGGCGGATTTTCCGCCGGGGGCGCAGCTACCCTATACTCCCTGGCCTCGTCTGGACTTTGGATGGAACGGTTTGAGCCTTAACGACTCCGAGCGTCGGGTGCTGTCAGGGATGCGTCCGAGCGGTCGTCTGCACCTCGGGCATTACCATGGCGTGCTGAAGAACTGGGTCAGGTTGCAGCACGAGTACGACTGCTTCTTCTGCATCGTCGACTGGCATGCGCTGACCACCGAATATGCCGATGCCGGCCAGCTTTCCCAGCATGTCATGGACATGGCGGTGGATTGGCTGGCCGCTGGCGTCAGTCCCAGCTCGGCGACACTGTTCGTGCAGTCGCAGGTGCCGGAGCATGCCGAGCTGCACCTGCTGCTGTCGATGATCTGTCCGCTCAGCTGGCTCGAGCGCGTGCCGTCCTACAAGGAGCAGCAGGAGCGACAGAGCGGCAAGGATCTTTCCACCTACGGGTTTCTTGGCTACCCGCTGCTGCAGGCGGCGGACATCCTGCTCTATCGCGCCGGCCAGGTGCCGGTCGGTGCGGATCAGCTACCTCATATCGAATTTGCCCGTGAAGTGGCGCGCCGCTTCAACCACCTGTACGGCAGCGAGCCGGATTTCGAGCTGAAGGCCGAAGCGGCCATCGGCAAGCTGGGCAAGAAGCTCGGCAAGCTCTACAGCAACCTGCGCAAGGCCTATCAGGAGCAGGGTGACGTACAGGCGCTGGAGACGGCGCGGGCCCTGCTCAAGGAACAGACCAGCATCACCCTCGGCGACCAGGAGCGTCTGTACGGCTATCTGGAAGGTGGCGGCAAGGTGATTCTGAGCGAGCCGCAGCCGATTCTTGCCGAGTTTTCGCGGGTGCCTGGCCTGGACGGACAGAAGATGGCCAAGTCCAGCGGTAACGCGATATTCCTGCGCGATAGCGATGCCGAGCTCGAGGAAAAACTGCGGCGCATGCCCACCGATCCGGCACGGGTACACCGCGACGATCCGGGTGAGCCGCAGCGTTGCCCGGTCTGGTCGCTGCATCAGCTGTATTCTAGCGCCGAGCAATTGCACTGGGTGATCGAGGGCTGTCGTAGCGCCTCGATTGGTTGCCTCGACTGCAAGAGCGCGCTGTGCTCCTCTTTGCAGGCCGAGCTGATGCCCCTGCAGCAGCGCGCCATCGACTATGAGGATAGTCCGGACCTGGTGCGCAGCATCCTCGCCGAAGGCGCCGAACGCGCGCGTGACGAAGCGCGCGAAACCCTGGCCGAAGTACGCATGGCCATGGGCCTGAATTACCGCTGAAGGAGCGCCAGTCGATGAGTGAGCCCGCCACGCCAACCCCGGACAGCCAGGCCGGCGCCCAGCAGGAGCTGCCGTTCGCCCTGGTTTATGGTGAGGCGGTCACCGAATTGCCGCTGGACCTGTACATTCCCCCGGATGCCCTGGAGGTTTTCCTCGAAGCCTTCGAAGGTCCGCTGGACCTGCTGCTGTATCTGATTCGCAAACAGAACATCGACATCCTCGACATCCCCGTTGCCGAGATCACCAAGCAGTACATGGGCTACGTTGAACTCATGCATTCGGTACGTCTGGAGCTGGCTGCCGAATACCTGGTGATGGCCGCCATGCTGGCCGAGATCAAATCGCGCATGCTGCTGCCGCGCTCCACCGAGGCCGAGGAGGAAGAAGACGATCCGCGTGCCGAGCTGATTCGTCGCCTGCAGGAATACGAGCGCTTCAAGGCCGCTGCCGAGGGGATCGACGAACTGCCGCGCGTTGGCCGCGACGTGACCGTACCGAAACTGGATGCTCCCGAAGCCCGCGCGCGCAAGCTGCTGCCGGACGTCAGCCTGGAAGAGGTGTTGCTGTCGATGGCCGAGGTGCTGCGCCGCGCCGACATGTTCGAAAGCCACCAGGTTACCCGCGAGGCGCTGTCGACCCGCGAGCGCATGAGCGAAGTGCTGGAGCGTCTCAAGGATGGGGCGTTTGTACCGTTCGTCGAGCTGTTCAGCGCCGAGGAAGGGCGACTTGGTGTGGTGGTGACCTTCATGGCAGTGCTCGAATTGATCAAGGAATCCCTGGTTGAGCTGGTGCAGAATGAGCCCTTCGCCGTTATCCATGTCCGAGCCCGTGCCGAATGAACCTGAACGACCCCAAAGACCTGGCCCAGTTGCTCGAAGCCTTTCTGCTGGCTTCCGGCAAGGCGCAGTCGCTCGAGCGCCTCTTCGAGCTGTTCGAGGAGGGCGAGCGGCCCGAGCCTGAGCAGTTCAAGGCGGCGCTGGAGATCCTCCGGCAGTCTTGCGAAGGCCGCGCCTTCGAGCTGAAGGAGGTGGCCTCGGGGTATCGCCTGCAGGTGCGTGAGCGCTTCGCGCCCTGGGTGGGCCGGCTCTGGGAAGAGCGCCCGCAGCGTTACTCCCGTGCGCTGCTGGAAACCTTGGCGCTGATCGCCTACCGCCAGCCCATCACCCGTGGCGAGATCGAGGACGTGCGCGGCGTGGCGGTCAACAGCAACATCACCAAGACCCTGCTCGAGCGTGAGTGGATTCGCGTGGTGGGCTATCGCGACGTGCCGGGGCGCCCGGCGATGTTCGCCACCACCAAGGGCTTTCTCGACCACTTCAACCTGAAAAGCCTCGACGAACTGCCGCCGCTCGCCGCTTTGCGCGAGTTGGAGTCGGAGCCCGAGCTGGCGCTGGACGACGATGCCGAGGTGCCGGCAGGGCTGCAGGCGCGTGCCGATCTGGTCTTGCAGGACGACGGTGAAGCCGCCGAGCCTCGCGAGGAAACCAGCTTCCGTAGCTTGCTGGCCGAGCTGGACGACATGGAGCAAGGGCTCAAGACTGATTTCGATGACCTGCGTCTGGTAGAAGACGAAGAGGATGAAGCGGTCGAAGATGATCTGGCCGACCTGGACGGCGATCAGCCGTTGCATTGATATCGCTTAAGCCCTTTATCGAATACTTCAATCTCGCTGTTTGTCCCTCGGCCTTTATTCTTGCGCCCATCCGATCCTTTCTGGTTTAGGCGATCCAATGAGCAAGAGTCCGTGCATCAAGGTCTGTGAATTCGAAAAGGATATCTGCCTGGGCTGCGGCCGCAGCCGTGAGGAAATCAAAGGCTGGAAACGCCTGGGCAAGGGTGAGCGCCTGGCGCTGCTGGCCGAGGCCGATATGCGCTTGCTGGCGCTGGAGGCCACCGGAAGGCGTAAGTATTGACCGCATATCCGGTGTAGGAGCCGCGCCTCGCGGCGAATGGCGGGGGCGCCGATAGTACAAGGCTTGTGCGCAAAGGCTTCGCCCCGGGGCGGGGCTCCTACGATCCGGTGCTGTGCTCCTGCTTCTACCAGGCGAATGCCGCAGCATCGTCTACCCTATGGGCTCTACAGCGCGTATGATGCGCGCCCTTCGATCATCCTTTACTACACCGGGAGGTGCCCAAGATGACTGAGCACGAACAACCGCGTCCTGCAGGCGAAAAACTGCAGAAAGTCCTGGCCCGCCTCGGGCTGGCCTCGCGCCGCGAAATCGAGACCTGGATCGCCGAAGGTCGGGTCAAGGTCAATGGCGCTGCTGCGATCCTGGGACAGCGTGTCGATGCCAATGACGCCATCGCTCTTGATGGCCGTTTGCTCAAGCGCGAAGAAATCACCGGCTCGGTACGCCGCGTGCTGATCTACAACAAGCCGGATGGCGAGATCTGTACCCGTGATGATCCGGAAGGCCGTCCCACCGTATTCGATCGTCTGCCGCGCCCCAAAGAAGGCCGCTGGATCAACATCGGTCGTCTCGATATCAACACCACTGGCCTGTTGCTGTTCACCACTGACGGTGAACTGGCCAACCGTCTGATGCACCCGTCCTATCAGATGGACCGCGAATACGCGGTGCGTGTGCGTGGCGAAGTCACCGAGGAAATGCTGGAGAACCTCAAGAATGGCGTGATGCTCGAGGATGGTCCGGCCAAGTTCACCGACATCAAGGAAGCGCCCGGTGGCGAAGGCTTCAACCACTGGTACCACTGCGTGGTGATGGAAGGGCGTAACCGCGAAGTGCGTCGCCTGTGGGAGTCCCAGGGCCTGGTGGTCAGCCGCCTGAAGCGCGTGCGCTTTGGTCCGGTGTTCCTCACTTCCGAGTTGACCATGGGCCGCTGGCGCGAAATGGACCAGCGCGAGGTGGACATCCTCAGCGCCGAAGTCGGCCTGACCCCGCAGGCGCTGCCGGCGATGAAGGAAAAGACCCGCGAGAAGCTCGACCGTCTGCAGCGCAAGTCGGCCAAACCGGTCGAGGTGCGTGGCAAGCGTGTGCTGCGTCCGGCGAAGGACCAGGCAGGTTCAGCAGATACTCGCCCGAGCCGTGCGCCGCGCCGTGAAGATGGCGAGCAGCGCGCGCCGCGTGGTCCGCGCAAAGACAGTGGTGAGCGTCGTGAAAACGGTCGCGGCACGCCGGTAGCGGAGCGCCCGAGCGATGTGAAGAAGCGTCAGCCGCGTCCGGCCGTCGAGTTGTCCGAGCGTCCGGCACGCAAGCCGCGCCCGGTAACACCCGGCAAGCGCCCGCCCGCCGGCGATGGTCAGCGCCCCGGTTTCGGTCGCAAGCGCTAGAAATCTATAGTCCCAAGCGGTTTACAAACAAAAACGCCCCGCACAACTGCTTGTGCGGGGCGTTTTTGTTGGTGGAGGTGTATGTAGGTCAGTTGACCTTCAAGACGCCACCGGTACCCAGGCCACCTTCAACTTCCTGTGCCTTGTAGTTTTTCAGGGAGACGATCATCTTGTTCCAAGCGTCGTTGAACGCTGCCACGGTGGCTTTGCCTTCCGGGGTGCGGGAGAAACCACCCAGGCCGCCGGCCACGCCGCTGCTGGTGAGGGCGCCCAGGGCTGCACCATAATTGGTAGCGGTGGCGTTGCCTTCGGAGGTGGAAATCTGTACCGAGGAGCGAATGTCAAACAGCGACAGGGTTACTACCGATGCCTTCGATTGCAAGGCGCCCGCCAGGCCCGCCACGGCGCTGTTGCCCAGCAGGCCACCGATGGCTGAGCCGACGCCGCCTACCGAATCGTTATCGATGATGATCTTGGGTTCTAGGAAGTAATCAGCGGCAACGCGCTGGCCCTTTTGCTGGTTGGAGCCGCACGGTATTCGCCGGAATTGCGCTGCTGGTCGGTTATCTTGCTCAGACGGCTGTCTAGCTGCTGGTTGCCGATGGAGGTGATCACAAAGCAGTTGGATTGCTGTACTGCCAGGCGCAGGAGTGGTTCGATGCTGGTGACTTGGGTTGCGCTGCCGAACTGGCCATACCAGTCGGAATTACGCCCGTCATCGATGGCGATGGTTCCCAGAGTGCGATCGCAGCGCTCCAGTTCCGGGTTGGCGCCGACGCTGGTGCTACCACCGGCGGATCCGGACATGGCAGTGGACTGGTTGCCGGTACTGATCATGCCGCCGCCAGCACAGGCGGACAAAGTCGCGCCCAGCAGGCACAGGCTGAACAGTTTGAGAGGCTTGGATGGGATGCGAGCCTTGTTCATGAAATGCACTTCTCCATATGTTGTCGTGTCGGATGATCATTCGCTTAGCTAGATACAGCAGGGATCACCCTTGCCTTCCCTGGCCGAGCTTTCTTACTTATTGTTGAGGGTTGTCAGTAGTAGTACCAATAGCCCTGTCGCCAGTAGCCGAAGTACGAATAGCCTCGATACCAGTATCCGCGGTAGTACTCACGCCAGTGCTTGCGCCAGCGGTAGTCGTCGGCTTCTGACTTCTTCGCTTCCGTGGCTTCGGCCAGACGCGCGGCAGATTCCTGGTCGCCTTGCGCTGCTGCCATCGACAGCCATTTCTCAGCTTCTTGGGGATCGCTGCCCATTTCCTCAAAACCGCTCAGGTAATAGCCGCCCAGTGCCTTCTGGGCCTCCAGTAGACCACCATGGCCTGCCTTGCGCATCCATTGCAAAGCCTGATAACTGTTGCGCTGCACGCCGTCGCCTCGAAAGTAACGCAGGGACAGATCGTATGCGGCCTTGGGTTCGCTGGCGGCAGCCTCTTCGAGCTTGAGGATTTCTTCACTTTTGACCACGGCCGGTTTGTTCAGATAGTCGGCCGAGACGGAGGAGAGGGGCGTTCGGAACAGCCGCTGTGATCGCAGAAACGGGCGCTCTGCTGAGAGGTGCTGCTGCAGCCGCCTGCCAGAAGGGCGAAACCGAGCAGGACAAATAGCTGCTTCAACGAGGTGGTGTGTAGGTGACAGTCCATATCTGAGCACTCCTATTGGAAGTGCGCAGGATAAATATATAGAAGTCAAAGGGCAATCGCCTGTTGTACGCGATGCGTAGCAGCTTCGTAATCCTCGACGCTACTGGCGGTCGGCAGGCGTTCAAGGATGTGGCGCAACCAG
>NZ_JAOCLK010000010.1:0-122280 GCF_029845265.1 Ectopseudomonas oleovorans | reverse complement strand
CGGATCGCCGGCAAGCCGGCTCCTACAAAGATCGAGTGCAACGGCTTAACTGACTGGCATTAGGCGGACGCCGGTTTTTTCATGGGGTTCGATCGCCGCGCAGAGGCTCACTGATCGAATTCGTCCCAACCACCCATTTCCTTCCAGCGATTGACGATGCCGCAGAACAGCTCGGCGGTCTTCTCGGTGTCGTAGCGTGCCGAGTGCGCTTCCTTGCCGTCGAACTCGATACCGGCCGTCTGGCAGGCCTTGGCCAGCACGGTCTGGCCATAAGCGAGACCGGCGAGGGTCGCGGTATCGAAGCTGGAGAACGGGTGGAAGGGGTTGCGCTTGATGCCGCAACGGGCCACCGCGGCATTGAGGAAACCGAGGTCGAAGCTGCTGTTATGGCCGACCAGAATCGCGCGCTTGCAGCCAGCTGATTTGATCGACTTGCGCAGGCCCTTGAAAATTTCGCCCAGGGCATGCTCTTCGCTCACCGCCATGCGCAGCGGGTGGTCGAGCTTGATGCCGGTGAACTCCAGCGCGGCTTGTTCGATGTTGGCGCCTGCGAAGGGTTCGATGCGGAAGAAGTGGGTGTGATCCGGGTAGAGAAAGCCGCTTTCGTCCATGGCGATGGTGGTCGCGGCGATTTCCAGCAGGGCATCGGTGGCGCAGTTGAAACCGCCGGTCTCTACATCCACCACAACCGGCAGATAACCGCGAAAGCGCGCCGCCATGGGCGTGCGCGGACCGGACGGCAGGCTGGGTTCGAGTTCGTCGTCGTAGTTGTCTTCGCTCACGCCTGAGCCTCCAGCAATTTCCAGCGCAGGGTTTCGCCGGCGCGCAGCGGCACCACGCTGTTGTCGCCCAGCGGCAGGGTGGCCGGTACGGTCCATTCCTCGCGCACCAGGGTGATGCTGTCGCTGTTACGTGGCATGCCGTAGAAGTCAGGGCCATGGAAGCTGGCGAAGGCTTCCAGCTTGTCCAGCGCGCCGCGCTGTTCGAAAGCTTCGGCATACAGCTCGATGGCCGCAAAGGCGGTGTAGCAGCCGGCGCAGCCGCAGGCGGCTTCCTTGGCATGCTTGACGTGCGGCGCCGAGTCGGTGCCGAGGAAGAACTTGGCGTTGCCGCTGGTGGCCGCGTCGAGCAGGGCTTCCTGATGCACGTTGCGCTTGAGGATCGGCAGGCAATAGAAGTGCGGGCGAATGCCACCAACCAGCATGTGGTTGCGGTTGTACAGCAGGTGGTGCGCGGTGATGGTGGCGCCGACGTTGGCCGAAGCGGCCTCGACGAACTGCACCGCGTCACGGGTGGTGATGTGCTCGAACACCACCTTGAGCGTCGGGAAGCGTTCGACCACACGGGTCAGGTGCTCGTCGATGAAGGCTTTCTCGCGGTCGAACACGTCGATCTCGGCGCGGGTCACTTCGCCATGCACCAGCAGCAGCATGCCGACTTCGGCCATGACTTCCAGCGCCGGGAAGATCTTGTCGATGCTGGTCACGCCCGAGTCGGAATTGGTGGTGGCGCCGGCCGGATAGA
This sequence comes from Ectopseudomonas oleovorans, assembly GCF_029845265.1. Lineage (NCBI taxonomy): Bacteria > Pseudomonadati > Pseudomonadota > Gammaproteobacteria > Pseudomonadales > Pseudomonadaceae > Ectopseudomonas > Ectopseudomonas oleovorans. The sequence goes on along the minus strand of NZ_JAOCLK010000010.1, from coordinate 120,756 downwards.
GCTTGGCGGCATGCACGAAACCGCTGGCCTTGGCCGCACGCACGTCCTCGGGGCTGGTGTTGTCGGTGAGATAGAGCACCATCAGTGGCTCGAAGCGGCTGCCGGCCGGGCGCGCCGCGAGAATGCGCTGGCGATAGGCGTCGGCTTCGGCGGCGTTGCGTACCGGCGGAACCAGGTTGGGCATGATGATGGCGCGGCCGAAAGTGCGCGCGGCATCGCCGACGGTATGTGGCAGCACTGCGCCATCGCGCAGGTGAATGTGCCAGTCATCGGGACGCAGGAGAGTCAGGCGGTCGGACATGGAGGCTTCCAGGCGGGTAAAACGTGGCCGCATGTTAACTGAAAAGCGCCTGTTCGCGCTCGCGCCGACGCGACAATCGCACGTCGGGGTCAAGTTTCCGCGCGCCTGACCGATACCCCTTGGGAATGCCGTGAACCGCCGTGGAGTCGACCGTGCGTGCGCCCAATTTCCTTCTGATCAGCCTGCTGGCTGGCATGCCCTTGTGCCTGCCGGCGCATGCCATCAGCTTCCAGACGCGGCTGGAGAAAGTGGAGTGGACGGTCGAGGGCGATCAGTTCGAGTGCCGCCTGAGTCAGCCGATCAGCAATTTCGGCAGCGGCGAGTTCGTACGCCGCGCGGGTGAACAGGTCACCTTCCGTCTCAAGGCCCGTGAGCGCTGGATGGGCGCGGGTTCGGCGACCTTGCTGGCGGCGGCGGCGCCCTGGCAGCCGGGGCGCGGCGATATCAATCTCGGTGTGGTCAGCGTCGGTAATGGCGAGGTGCCGTTCAACAGCTCGCAGGAGCAGGGTTCGCGGCTGCTCACCGGTCTGCTCGAAGGGCGCAGCCCGCTGGTGCGTCATCGCACCCTCAATGGTGGCGACAACCTGGAAGTACGTTTGCTGCCGGTGAAGTTTCACAAGGCCTATGACGATTACCAGGCCTGTATCGCCAAGTTGCTACCGGTCAATTTCGATCAGATTCGCCAGGCGCAGATCGGTTTTCCCGGTGGCGGCATCGATCTCGATCCGATGGCCAAGGCCAAGCTCGACATCATCCTCGACTTCGTCAAGGCCGACCCGAGCATCAACAGCTTCCAGATCGATGGTCACGCCGACAACAGCGGCAATCGTCTGACCAATCGCGACCTGTCACGCCGTCGTGCGCTGGCCGTGCAGGAGTATCTGGTGGCCGGTGGCGTACCGGTCGAGCAGATCACCATGCGCTTTCATGGCGAGCGTTACCCGCTGGTGCCAAACAACAACGAAGCCAATCGCGCCAAGAACCGTCGCGCGACCCTGCGCCTGGATCGCGTACCCGCGCCGGAAGTCCCGGTACAGAGCGAACCGCAGACTGCTCCACCGAGCACCCCGGTCGATCCGGTCGGAAGCACCCCCTCCTGAGCAAAAAACGCTGATTCTCGCCGTCGCTTCGTCGTCACAAGCTGTCGCGCCCCTGTAAATTGGCCCGCAGGGCCAGTAGAATCACTGGTTTTACCGTACAACCCGTGGAGTGATGGCATGGCGGACGTCAAAAAGGTAGTTCTGGCCTATTCCGGTGGCCTGGACACCTCGGTGATCCTCAAGTGGCTGCAAGATACCTATAACTGTGAAGTGGTGACCTTCACCGCCGACCTCGGTCAGGGCGAAGAGGTCGAGCCGGCCCGCGCCAAGGCTCAGGCGATGGGCGTCAAGGAAATCTACATCGACGACCTGCGCGAAGAGTTCGTCCGCGATTTCGTCTATCCGATGTTCCGCGCCAACACCGTCTACGAAGGCGAGTATCTGCTGGGTACTTCCATCGCCCGCCCGCTGATCGCCAAGCGCCTGATCGAAATCGCCAACGAGACCGGTGCCGACGCCATCTCCCACGGTGCTACCGGCAAGGGCAACGACCAGGTGCGTTTCGAGCTGGGCGCCTATGCGCTGAAGCCGGGTGTGAAAGTCATCGCCCCGTGGCGCGAGTGGGACCTGCTGTCGCGCGAGAAGCTGATGGACTACGCCGAGAAGCACGCCATCCCGATCGAGCGCCACGGCAAGAAGAAGTCGCCGTACTCCATGGATGCCAACCTGCTGCACATCTCCTATGAAGGTGGCGTGCTGGAAGACACCTGGACCGAGCACGAAGAAGACATGTGGAAATGGACTGTCTCCCCTGAGGCAGCGCCGGACGCACCGACTTATATCGAGCTGACCTACCGCGCCGGCGACATCGTCGCCATCGACGGCAAGGAACTGAGCCCGGCCACCGTGCTGGCTGAGCTGAACCGCATCGGCGGCGAGAACGGCATCGGCCGTCTGGACATCGTCGAGAACCGTTTCGTCGGCATGAAGTCCCGTGGCTGCTACGAGACCCCCGGCGGCACCATCATGCTCAAGGCTCACCGCGCCATCGAGTCGATCACCCTCGATCGCGAAGTGGCGCACCTGAAAGACGAGCTGATGCCCAAGTACGCCAGCCTGATCTACAACGGTTTCTGGTGGAGCCCGGAGCGTCTGATGCTGCAGCAGATGATCGACGCCTCCCAGGCCAACGTGAACGGTGTGGTACGCCTGAAGCTGTACAAGGGCAACGTTATCGTCACCGGCCGCAAGTCCGACGATTCGCTGTTCGACGCCAACATCGCGACCTTCGAGGAAGATGGCGGCGCTTACAACCAGCAGGACGCGGCGGGCTTCATCAAGCTCAACGCCCTGCGCATGCGCATCGCTGCCGGCAAGGGCCGCAAGCTGGTCTGATCGACCGCTTCAGCCTGCCAACGAACCCCGGCCTTGTGCTGGGGTTCGTCGTTTCAGGTCTGCCAATTTCGACGCTCAAACAAAAGCCCCGGCTTGCGGGGCTCTTGTAGAAGGCAGCGGCTCTCAGATATCGAAGTCGTATTCGGCCAGCTGTTTGTGCAGGCGGCGCTCTTCGAGGAAGTTATCGATGATGCGGCGCTTGGTCAGGTTGGTCTTGGCGACTTCCACCGCAGGCTCGGCATCGTCTGCATCGTCCGCGACAAAGTCTTCGTCCAGCTCGAGGTCTTCTTTGTCTGTGCTCATTTCTTCCACTCCAGGCCATTTACTGGGGCCAATGGCGCACCTTATAGCGGCAAAAAATGAGCGGGTAAAAAAGATTTTTTCAATCAGAGGATCGCCAGATTCTATGGTCGATCAATCGTCAGAAGTTTTCGCCTTGTACTCGCACAGATCTTCGATGCGGCAGGCGCCACAGCGCGGTTTGCGTGCGGTACAGACGTAGCGCCCGTGCAGGATCAGCCAGTGATGGGCGTCGAGCAGATAATCCTTGGGCACGAACTTGAGCAGCTTCTTCTCCACCTCGACCACGTTCTTACCCGGTGCGATGCCGGTGCGGTTGCTGACGCGAAAAATATGCGTGTCCACGGCCATGGCCAGTTGGCGAAACGCGGTATTGAGCACCACGTTGGCGGTCTTGCGGCCGACACCGGGCAGGGCTTCGAGGTCCTCGCGGTTGTCCGGCACCTGACTGCCGTGCTTCTCTATGAGGATGCGGCACGCCTCGATGACGTTCTTCGCCTTGCTGTTGTACAGGCCGATGGTCTTGATGTATTCGGACAAACCCTCGACGCCGAGGGCGTAGATGGCCTCCGGCGTATTGGCCACCGGGAACAGCTTGGCCGTGGCCTTGTTGACGCTGACGTCGGTGGCCTGGGCCGAGAGCGTCACCGCTACCAGCAGCTCGAAGGGCGTGCTGTAGGCCAGCTCGGTTTTCGGCTCGGGGTTGTCTTCGTGCAGGCGGCGGAAGATTTCCTGGCGCTTGGCAGCATTCATTCGATGACTCCGGTAACGCGAACGCGGCGGCTTTGGGCGGGTAGCTCGGGCGCGGCGGCCTTGGCCCGCTCGGCTGCAATCTGATCGATGCGGTTCTTACCGGCGATCAGCAGGCCCAGCACGATGAAGGCGCCCGGCGGCAGAATGGCCAGCAGAAAGCCCTTGTAATCCTGCACCAGGGTAAGTTTCCACTCGGCGGCAATCGGCCCAAACAACAGGTGCATGTTGGCGAACAGAGCGCCGGTGCCGAGCAGCTCGCGAATGGCGCCGATCAACACCAGCACCATGCCGAAGCCTAGGCCCATCATCAGACCGTCATAGGCGGCGCGGGCCGGGTCGTGCTTGGCGGCGAAGCCGTCGGCGCGGCCGAGGATCACGCAGTTGGTGGTGATCAACGGGATGAAGATGCCGAGGATCTGGTACAGCTCGTAGGTATAGGCCTGCATCAGCAGCTCGATGCAGGTGGTCAGCGCGGCGATGATCATGACGAAGGCCGGCAGGCGCACGGCGGTATTGACCACGCCGCGCACCAGCGACACCGCGGTGTTGGAGCACACTAGCACCACTGCGCTGGCCAGGGCCAGGCCGAGGGCATTGACCGTGGAGTTGCTCACCCCCAGCAGCGGGCAAAGGCCGAGCAGCTGCACCAGCGCCGGGTTGTTCTTCCACAGGCCGTTGAGGGTGATGTCGCGATAGCTGGTCATTGCTCGTCCTCCGCCAGGCCCAGCAATTGGGCGCGGTGCTTGTCGAAGTAGCGCAGGGTACCGTGCACGGCCTTGACCACGGCGCGCGGGGTGATGGTGGCGCCGGCGAACTGGTCGAAGTCGCCACGATCCTTCTTCACCGCCCAGCCGTCCTCGCCAGGGTTGCTCAGGGACTTGCCCTCGAAGCTGCGTATCCAGTCGCTCTTGGCCGGCTCGATCTTGTCACCCAGCCCCGGTGTTTCCTTATGGCCGAGCACACGCACGCCAGCCAGGCGGCCATCGGCGAAGATGCCCACCAGCAGGTGAATGGCACCGCTGTAGCCGTCCGGCGCGGTCACCGGCAGGATCAGCGCGCTGGGCTGACCGCCCTTCAGTGCCAGGTAGGCCGACTGCGGGCTGCGGTGGCCCAGTTCGGGAGCGTTGAGCTCGATGCGGTTGTCCAGCAGGTGGTTGTCGTAGCTGCCGGCCGGCAGGATCTCGGCCAGGGCGCGCACTTGTGCTTCGCGCTCGGCGGCGGCGATACGAGTGGCGGTGCCCTGTTGCAGCAGGGCCACGCTGCCAACGGTGCCAATGGCGAACAGGCCCAGCACCAGGGCGTTCTTCAGCATTGAGCGGCTGATTTCCGGCAGCATGCTCATTCTCCCAGCTTGAAGCCGCTGTTGGGCTTGCGATGGCCGTAGCTGCGCGGCCGGGTGTAGTAATCGATGGTCGGCGCCGCCAGGTTCATCAGCAGCACGGCGAAGGCTACCGCGTCCGGGTAGCCGCCCCAGGTACGGATCACGTAGACCAGCACGCCGACGCCGATGCCGAACACCAGACGCCCGCGATTGCTGGTAGCGCCGGAAACCGGGTCGGTGACGATGAAGAAGGCGCCGAGCATGGTGGCGCCGGTCAGCAGGTGGAACAGCGGCGAACCGTTGGAATCCGAGCCGCTGCCGTTCCAGAACAGCAGGCTCATGACGAACAGCGCGGCGAGCATGCCCAGCGGCGCGTGCCAGGTGATCAGGCGCTTGTGCAGCAGGTACAGGCCGCCAGCGAGGAAGGCCAGGTTGACTGCTTCGCTGCCGGCGCCGCCGAAGTGACCGAAGGCTGCATTGCTGGCGCGCAGCTCGTCGATGGTCAGGCTCTTGTTCACCTTCAGGGCATCCAGCGCGGTGGCCTGGGCCCAGCCATCAGGCAGGCTGGCGATGCCCAGTATGTGCTTGAGACCGTCCAGCGCGGCGACGCCATGCGGGGCCGGCCAACTGGTCATCTCCACCGGGAAGGAGATCAGTACCACCACGTAGCCGACCATGGCCGGATTGAACGGGTTCTGCCCGAGTCCACCATAGAGCTGCTTGCCGAAGCCGATGGCGAAGCCACAGGCGATCAGAGTCAGCCACCAGGGCGAGTAGGGTGGTAGAGCCAGGGCCAGCAGCACGGCGGTGACCAGGGCGCTGTAGTCCTTGAGGAAGAACGCGATCGGACGTTTGCGTGCCGCCAGCAGAGCAGCTTCGAAGCCCAGCGCGCAGAGGCTGGCCCAGAGCAGGTTGAACAGGGTGCCGGCGCCGAACAGCCAGGTCAGTGCGAGGATGCCCGGCACGGTGGCCAGCAGCACCTGCAGCATGACCTGCTGGGTACGGTTGCTGCCCTTGGCGTGGGGCGATGTGATGCGGGGCAGGGCCATCGGCGCTCCGGTGGTTTTGTTGCTGCGTTCGTATTGAGCGCAGTGGTGTGTCGATTCCCCCGATGTTATCCAGGCTGCATGCGATGCCAAGGACTGTAGGAGCCGGCTTGCCGGCGATGCTTTTGGCCATGATCGCCAGCAAGCTGGCTCCTACAGAACGGTGCAGCAGCCCGAATGCAATCCGGGCCGGTTGTCAGGGTTGATATTCGTTCAGCTTGCGCTCCGCTTCGGTCAGGCGTGTGCGTGCCTGTTCCAGCGCCTCGCCAGCGGCGCTCTCGTCACGCTCCAGCTTGCGCAGGTCGGCGCGGGCGAAGGCCGCCTCGGTCTTCAGCGCCTTGAATTTTTCGTCCACGCCGGGGCGTTCGGTGCGTACCAGCTCCGGCGCCGGCTTGCCCGAGGCCGCCTCGGCGGCATGCAGGGCTTGCTCGGCGGCGGTCAGGGCATCGCGCAGCGGCTGCAGTGCGGCTTCGTCAGCGCCGGCCTTCTCGGCCTTCTTCAGTTCGGCGCGTTTCATCGCCAGCTCGACCTTGGCCTTTTTCAAGGCGTCGTCACCGGCGGGTTTGGCAGCGGGGGCGGGCGCCTGCTTCTCCAGGTCGGCAAGGGCTTTCTCGGCTGCTTCCAGTTGCTGGCGAACGCGGGTGATTTCGGCCTGCTGCTCGTCGTCCGGGTTCTCGATCTTTTCCAGCTTGCGCAGCTGGGCCTTGAGCATGGCGGCTTCGATCTTGGCTTTCTTCAGCACTTCGTCACCGGTCGGCTTGGGAGCCGGCGCCGGCGTCGGCGCAGGTGCTGCGGTCTGGGCGTCTGCCAGTGCCTGCTGTGCGGCTTTGGCAGCGGCGCGCAGCTCGCTGACCTGCGCCTGCAGTTCGGGCGTATCGTGGGCGGCCAGCTGTTTTTCCGCCTTTTTCAGCGCGACCTGGGCCATGCTGGCTTCGATCTTGAGTTTCTTCAGCGTTTCGTCGGCCGGTGCGGCTGCCGCAGCAGGGGGCGCTTCGGCTTGTGCCGCCTTGGCGCGGGCGGCCTTCTCGGCGCGGGCCTTGCGCTCGGCTTCCTTCTGTTCCTCGGCGCGGCGCAGGCGTTCCTGGCGCTGCTCGAAGCGCTGTTTGGAGTGCTCGGCCTTGAGCTGTTTCTGTTCCAGCTCGCGAATTTCCGCCTTGGCCGCGCGGTAGTACTGCACCAGCGGGATACTGGATGGACAGACGTAGGCGCAGGCGCCGCACTCGATGCAGTCGAACAAGTTGTGCGCCTTGAGCTGCTCGTGCTCCTGGCCCAGGGCGAAGAAGTGCAGTTGTTGCGGCAACAGGCTGGCCGGACAGGCCTCGGCGCATTCGCCGCAGCGGATGCAGGGCATGGCCGGCGGTGGCGGCGGCAGCTCGGCAGCGGTGCTGGCCAGCAGGCAGTTGCTGGTCTTGATCAGCGGTACGTCGAGGCTGAGCAGGGTGAAGCCCATCATCGGCCCGCCCATGATCAGGCGATTGAGTTTGCTGGTGTCCAGCCCGGCGAACTCCAGCAGCTCGCCCACCGGCGTGCCGAGCAGCGCCTCGACGTTACCCGGGCGCGTCAGCGCCTCGCCAGTCAGGGTGGTGATGCGCGAGATCAGCGGCTTGCCGTGTACCACCGCGTCGTGGATGGTCACGCAAGTGCCGACGTTCTGGCAGAGAATGCCGATATCGGCCGGCAGCCCGCCCGAGGGCACCTCGACACCGGTGAGAATCTGGATCAGTTGTTTCTCGCCGCCGGAGGGGTACTTGGTGGGAAACACCCGCACCTGGTAGCTGCGCTCGCTGCAGGCGTCGCGCACCGCGGCGATGGCCTCGGGCTTGTTGTCCTCGATGCCGATCAGCACCTGATCGGGCTGGATCAGCTGCACCAGGATATCGATGCCGGAAACCAGTTCGCCGGCGCGCTCACGCATCAGTAGGTCATCGGCGGTGATATAGGGCTCGCACTCGGTGCCATTGATGATCAGCGTGTGGATCTTTTGCGCCGGCCGCGCAGTGATCTTCACCGCGGTGGGAAAACCGGCGCCGCCCAGGCCGCTGATGCCGGCCTCGCGGATCAGCGTCAGCAGTTCGCCGGGCTCCAGGCTGCGGTAGTCAGGATGTGGCGCCAGTTCGATCCACTCGTCTAGGCCGTCGCTGTCAATGACGATGGCCGGCGCCAGTATGCCGGAGGCGTGTGGGTAGGGCTGTTCACCGATGAAGACGACAGTGCCGGACGTCGGCGCATGCAGCGGTACGCTGACCACGCCGTTGGCTTCGGCAATCTTTTCGCCCTTGCGCACTCGTTGGCCGACGACCACGCAAGGCTCGGCGACCGTACCGATATGCTGGCCTAGCGGCAACACCAGGCGTTTGGGCAACGGAGCCTGCTGGATCGGCGTGCGGTTGGACAGCTCCTTGCGCTCGGCCGGGTGGATGCCGCCGGGGATATCCCAGATCTTTTCCTGCGCGCTCATGCCGCCTGCTCCCGGTCACTGGCGATCAACTGGCCGGGCGCCAGCGGCTTGTCCCATTTCCAGCTCTGTACGGTGCTACCGACTTCGATCATGTCGATGCAGTCCACTGGGCAGGGCTCGACGCACAGGTCGCAGCCGGTGCATTCGCTGGCGATCACCGTGTGCATCTGCCGCGCCGCGCCTACGATGGCATCCACCGGGCAGGCCTGAATGCACTTGGTGCAGCCAATGCATTCGGCTTCACGGATGAAGGCGACCATCTGCGGCTTCTCGCCTTCCACCGCGTCCAGTGGTTCTGCTTCGACGTCGAGCAGATCGGCCAGCGCCTGGATGGTCGCCTCGCCACCAGGCGGGCACTTGTTGATCTTGTCGCCGCCGGCGATGGCCTCGGCGTAGGGCTTGCAGCCGGGGTAGCCGCACTGGCCGCACTGGGTTTGCGGCAGCAGGGCGTTGATCTGTTCGGCAATGGGGTCACCCTCGACCTTGAAGCGCACGGCGGCAAAACCAAGGATGGCACCGGCGATCAGGCACAGAGCAAGCAGGGCGAAGACGGCGACCAGCACCAGGCTCATAGCTTGATCAACCCGGTAAAGCCCATGAACGCCAGCGACATCAGGCCCGCGGTGATCATGCCGATGGCCGCGCCCTGGAAGGATTTCGGTACGTCGGCGATGGCGATGCGTTCACGCATGGCGGCGAACAGCACCAGCACCAGGGAGAAGCCCAGGCCGGCAGCGAAACCATTGGCGGTAGCGGTGATGAAGGTGAACTCGGCCTTGTTGGCATTGAGCAGGGCAACGCCGAGGACGATGCAGTTGGTGGTGATCAGCGGCAGGAAAATGCCCAGCACGCGATAGAGCAGCGGGCTGGTCTTGTTCACCACCATCTCGGTGAACTGCACCACTACGGCGATCACCAGGATGAAGCTGATGGTGCGCAGAAATTCCAGATCCAGCGGCTTGAGCACGTACTGCTGCACCAGGTAGCTGCACATGGCGGCCAGGGTCAGCACGAAGGTAGTCGCCAGGGACAGGCCGATGGCGGTTTCGATCTTCTTCGACACGCCCATGAACGGGCACAGGCCGAGGAACTGCACCAGCACGAAGTTATTGACCAGGATGGCGCTGACCATGATCAGGACGAGTTCGGTCATCGGGTTGCCGTCGAGTGCGCAAAGGCCATAGGAAAAGGGCGCCTATTATCGGGAAGCGCGTAGATGCAAACAAGCCGGCATTGGCCGGCTTGTTCGACGCCTATAAGCCTAGCTGGTGCTTACTTGACGCGCTGGCCAGGCTTGGCGCCGCTGTCCGGGCTGAGCAGGTAGATTTCCTCACCACCGGGGCCGGCCGCCAGTACCATGCCCTCACTGATGCCGAACTTCATCTTGCGCGGTGCCAGGTTGGCGACGTACAGGGTAAGGCGGCCTTCCAGCTTGCTCGGGTCCGGGTAGGCGGACTTGATGCCGGAGAACACGTTGCGCTTCTCGTCACCGATGTCCAGCGACAGGCGCAGCAGCTTGTCGGCGCCTTCGACGAACTCGCACTTCTCGATCAGGGCGATACGCAGGTCGACGGCGGCAAAGGCGTCGAAGTTGATCTCAGCGGCCAGCGGGTCCTTGGCCAGTTCGCCATTGCCCTGTGGCTTGGACGCTTCGGCGGCCAGGTCTTCCTTGGAGGCTTCGACCATGGCGTCGATCTTCGCCGGCTCGATGCGGGTCAGCAGCGGGTTGAACGGGTTCAGCTGGTGGTTGGCCAGCGGCAGCGAGAGATCGGCCCAGGTTTGTGGCTTCACATTGAGGAAGGCTTCGGCATCGGCGGCCAGCTTCGGCAGCACGGGCTTGAGCATGATCACCAACTGGCGGAACAGGTTGATGCCCAGCGCGCAGATTTCCTGCACTTCGGCCTGCTTGCCTTCGACCTTGTTCAGTGCCCAGGGCGCCTTGTCGGCGATCCAGGCGTTGGCGCGGTCGGCCAGCGCCATGATCTCGCGCATGGCGCGGGAGAAGTCGCGCGCTTCATAGGCCTCGGCAATGCTCGGTGCGGCGGCCTGGAAGGCGTCCCACAGCTCCGGCTCCGGGTTGGCGGCGACCAGCAGGCCATCGTTGCCCTTGTGGATGAAGCCCGCGCAGCGGCTGGCGATATTCACTACTTTGCCGACCAGGTCCGAGTTGACCTTCTGCACGAAGTCCTCGAGGTTCAGATCGAGGTCGTCCACGCCACGGCTCAGCTTGGAGGCGTAGTAGTAGCGCAGGTATTCCGGGTTCAGGTGGTCCAGATAGGTGCGCGCCTTGATGAAGGTGCCGCGCGACTTGGACATTTTCTGGCCGTTGACCGTCAGGTAGCCGTGCACGTTGACCGCGGTGGGCTTACGGTAGCCGGCGCCTTCGAGCATGGCCGGCCAGAACAGGGCGTGGAAGTTGACGATGTCCTTGCCGATGAAGTGATACAGCTCGGCGGTCGAGTCCTTGCCCCAGAACGCGTCGAAGTCCAGTTCCGGGCGTTTGCTGCAGAGGTTCTTGAAGCTGGCCATGTAGCCGATCGGCGCGTCCAGCCAGACGTAGAAGTACTTGCCCGGCTCGTCCGGAATCTCGAAGCCGAAGTAGGGGGCGTCGCGGGAGATGTCCCACTCCTGCAGGCCGCCATCGAGCCACTCGGCGATCTTGTTGGCCACCGCTTCCTGCAGCGCGCCGGAGCGCGTCCACTGCTTGAGCATGGCTTCGAAGTCCGGCAGCTTGAAGAAGAAGTGTTGCGACGCCTTGAGCACCGGTACCGCGCCGGAGATGGCCGAGCGCGGGTTCTTCAACTCGGTTGGCGAATAGGTGGCACCGCATTTCTCACAGTTGTCGCCGTACTGGTCCTCGGTGCCGCATTTCGGGCAGGTGCCCTTGATGAAGCGGTCGGCGAGGAACATGCCCTTCTCGGGATCGAAGTACTGGGTCACCGCGCGAGTGGCGATATGGCCCTTGTCGCGCAGCGCCAGGTAAATGGACGCGGACAGCTCGCGGTTTTCCTGCGAGTGGGTGGAGTGGTAGTTGTCGAAGTCCACCAGGAAGTCGGCGAAGTCGGCGGTGTGCTCGGCCTGCACGTTGGCAATGAGCTGCTCGGGCGTGATGCCTTCTTTCTCGGCGCGCAACATGATCGCCGAACCGTGGGCGTCGTCGGCGCAGACGTAGATCGCCTGATTGCCGCGCAGTTTCTGGTAGCGCACCCACATGTCGGTCTGCACGTACTCGAGCATATGGCCGAGGTGGATGGAGCCGTTGGCATAGGGGAGGGCGCTGGTAACGAGAATCTTGCGGGCTTCGCTCATGGTGATCGGCTGCACTGGTAAAACAAAGGGAGTCGGCAACTATAAAGCAGTGGACAGTTGCAAGCCACCTGCACCCGGCAAGCGTGGTCGATGTACCGCGCATGGTTCGATGCTGCTGCTATGATGCTGGCCTGTTTTTCCGCTGCCTTCTGGAGTCCATGCATGAGTGCCGTCACCCGCGAAGCGGTCGAAGCCTGTCTGCGTCAGTTCACCGACCCCCATCTCGATCAGGACCCGGTCAGCGCCGGTTGCCTGCGCGAGGTCGACATCCAGGGCGCGCGCGTCACCGTACGTCTGGAACTGGGCTACGCCGCCGGTTTGTTCAAAAACGGTTGGGCGCAGATGCTGCAGATGGCGCTGGAGAACCTCGATGGTGTCGACAGTGCGCAGGTAAAGGTCGATTGCGTGATCGACTCGCACCAGGGCCAGGCCCAGGTGCCGGCACTGGCCGGGGTGAAGAACGTGATCGCCGTGGCCTCGGGCAAGGGCGGAGTGGGCAAATCCACCACCGCAGCCAACCTGGCGCTTGCGCTGGCCCGTGAAGGCGCGCGGGTGGGTATTCTCGATGCCGATATCTACGGTCCTAGTCAGGGCATCATGTTCGGCATCGCCGAGGGCACGCGGCCGCAGGTCAGGGATCAGAAATGGTTCGTGCCGCTCGAGGCCCATGGTGTGCAGGTGATGTCCATGGCCTTTCTCACCGACGACAACACGCCGATGGTCTGGCGCGGGCCGATGGTCAGTGGCGCTTTGCTGCAGTTGATCACCCAGACCGCCTGGAACGACCTCGATTATCTGGTGGTGGACATGCCGCCGGGCACCGGCGATATCCAGCTGACCCTGGCGCAGAAGGTGCCGGTGGCTGGCAGCGTGATCGTCACTACGCCGCAGGACCTGGCGCTGCTCGATGCCAAGAAAGGCGTGGAGATGTTCCGCAAGGTGCACATCCCGGTGTTGGGCGTGGTGGAAAACATGGCCGTGCACATCTGCTCCAACTGCGGCCATGCCGAACACCTGTTTGGCGAGGGCGGCGGCGAGAAGCTGGCTGCGCAATATGGCGTCGAGCTGCTGGCCTCCCTGCCGCTGTCGATGGCGATTCGCATGCAGGCCGATGACGGCAAGCCCACCACCGTTGCCGATCCAGAAAGCCAGATCGCCATGATCTACCAGGACCTGGCGCGCAAGGTCGGCGCACGTATCGCTCTGGCTGGCAAACCGGCCATGCCCAGCATCGAGATCAGCGAGGACTAAAAGCAGCCGCGCAGCGGCTTTCTGATGACCCTCTCCCATTTATGGGAGAGGGTGCCCGAAGGGCGGGAGAGGGCAATGCAGGCGACTCGGTTCTGGCTTGGCTTTCCAATTGCCCTGCGACGTGGGCATCCTGCGCAGCTCTACCACCCGACTTAGTTCAAGCGTCGGAGTATCGAATTTGTAGGAGCGGCGCCCCGCCGCGAATCAGAGCGGCGCACATTTGAAAAGCTTCGCCCCGGGGCGGGGCTCCTACGAAAAGCTGCTTTGGCAGCCTTTCCTGCTTTTGTAGGAGCGGCTGGGCGGCATTCCGCTTCAGCCGCGAATCGCGGATAAATCCGCTCCTACAGGGCGTGCAAACACCCATAAAAAAGCCCCGCACTAGGCGGGGCTCTTTTCAAGCAGGTCAGCTCAGGTTAGACAACCTGAACTTCCTCAGCCTGCATGCCTTTCTGACCACGGGTGGCCACGAAAGTCACTTGCTGGCCTTCTTTCAGGCTCTTGAAACCATCGCTCTGAATGGCTTTGAAGTGTACGAAGAGGTCGTCACCGGATTGCGGGGTGATGAAGCCGTAGCCTTTCTCATCGTTGAACCACTTAACGGTGCCAGTCTGACGATTGGACATGTGATGTCTCCTAACAAAAGTAATAGCAGCCCTGGAAAAGCCCAGGCCGGGACTGAGTGCAACGAGTACTAGGAGTCGGACGATGTTTGGATCGAGATCTAGGCATCAAGTAGCGATTCGCGGTGACACATGCAGCACAGTGGGGACACCATACGTGTTTTTATCGCCAAGTGCGAATAGTCGATGCACCTTTTTTGCAAATAATCTCCGGCGCTGGAGGCTGCGCTCTTTGAAGCGTGGCGCCTGCATCGGTAAGATGCGCTCACTTTTCTTGCAATAGCCCACTCAGGACACCTCGCCATGAGCATCAAATCGGACAAGTGGATTCGCCGCATGGCCCAGGAACACGGCATGATCGAGCCCTACGTCGAGCGCCAGGTACGCGGTGCCGACGACAGTCGCGTCATCTCCTATGGCGTTTCCAGCTACGGCTACGACGTACGCTGCGCTGATGAATTCAAGGTGTTCACCAACATCCATTCGGCCATCGTCGACCCGAAGAATTTCGATGAGAAGAGCTTCGTCGACATCAAGAGCGACGTTTGCATCATTCCGCCTAACTCATTTGCCCTGGCCCGTACCGTCGAATACTTCCGTATTCCGCGTGACGTGTTGACCATCTGCCTGGGCAAGAGCACCTATGCGCGTTGCGGCATCATCGTCAACGTCACGCCGCTGGAGCCGGAGTGGGAAGGTCACGTGACCCTGGAGTTCTCCAATACCACCAACCTGCCGGCGAAGATCTATGCCAACGAAGGTGTGGCGCAGATGCTGTTCCTGCAGTCCGACGAGGCCTGTGAGGTGTCCTATCGCGATCGCGGTGGCAAGTACCAGGGGCAGACCGGTGTAACCCTGCCCAAGGCCTGATCGAACCTCCTGATGCGAAGAAGCCGGGCATTGCCCGGCTTCTTCGTTTCTGCCCTCTGCGATCAAGGCACCAGCGGCAGCTCGCGCTTGTGGCGGGTGGCGTCGTAGGTGCGCACGATGGTGGCATAGGCCTCGACGCTGACGGTCTCACCATGCAGGAAGGCGTCGATCTCGGCATAGGTCACGCCATGGGCTTCCTCGTCCGGTTTGCCCGGGCGCAATTCTTCCAGATCGGCAGTCGGCGTTTTCATCACCAGATGCTGCGGTGCTCCCAGGTGTGCGGCGATGGCGCGTACCTGTTTCTTCACCAGGCCAGACAGCGGGGCCAGGTCGCAGGCGCCATCACCGAATTTGGTGAAGAAGCCCATGACCGCCTCGGCGGCATGATCGGTGCCGATCACCAGGCCGTTGTTGGCATTGGCGATGGCGAACTGGGCGACCATGCGGATGCGTGCCTTGATGTTGCCGATCACGAAGTCGCGGCGGGCGTCGCTCAACTGTTGCAGGTGGCTGACCTGCTGGACCAGGCCGTTGACGCTGTCGGCAATGTTGACCGTGGTGTTCTCGTCAGCGCGGATGAAGTTCAGCGAGGCCTGGGCGTCGTGCTCGTCATGCTGGGTGTTGTGTGGCAGGCGTACGGCAATGAAGCGATAGCCCGCATCGCCGGTCTCTGCACGCAGCTCTTCGACCGAAAGTTGGGCCAGACGCCCGGCCGTGGTCGAGTCGACGCCACCGCTGATGCCCAGCACCAGTACCTTGAGGCCGGAATTCTTCAGGGTGTTCTTGATAAAGGTCTTGCGCCGTTCGATTTCGGCGCTCAGCGCTACCTCATCGGCGAACGGCGGCACGACGTCGAGGGCGGCGGCGATTTCGGCTTGGCGGTTGCTCATGTCTGGGTCCTCACTGGGTCACGCGAAAGACGTGTTTCAGGTAACTGACGAAATTCTCGTCGCGGCATTGGGTCTTGCCAGGCGTATCGGAAATCTTCGCCACCGGCTGACCATTGCAGGCGGTCATCTTGATCACGATGTTCATCGGAGTGACGCCAGGGATGTCGCAGGTCAGGTTGGTGCCGATGCCGAAGCTTACGTGGATTCGCCCGGAAAGTGCACGGTAGAGCTGCAGCGACTTGGGCAGGTCGAGCCCGTCGGAGAACACCAGGGTCTTGCTTCTGGGGTCGATGCCGAGTTTCTCGTAGTGGGCGATGGCTTTTTCCGCCCATACCAGTGGGTCGCCGGAGTCATGGCGCAGGCCGTCGAAGAGCTTGGCGAAATACAGGTCGAAATCGGCCAGGAAGGCATCCATGGTGATGCAGTCGGTCAGGGCGATGCCAAGTAACCCGCGGTATTCGCGCACCCAGCAGTCGAGTGCGGCGATCTGGCTGTCGATCAGGCGCGGGCCGAGTTGCTGGTGCGCCATCAACCATTCGTGGGCCATGGTGCCAATGGGCTTGAGGTCGAATTCGCGGGCCAGGTGCACGTTGCTGGTACCGACGAAACGCCCGGGGAAGTCGCGCTTAAGGATATGCACCGCCTGCTCCTGCACGCGGTAAGAGAAGCGCCGGCGAGTACCGAAATCAGCCAGCTGGAAGCCGGCCAGTTCGCTCGGCGAGGCTTCGGCCTTGAGCCAATCGAGCTTCTCGTACAGGCGCTCGGCGGCCTGTTCGAGCAGCACTTCGCGGTAGCGATAGCGGTTGCGCACTTCGCTGACGATGGCCAGCAGCGGTACTTCGAAGAGGATCACGTGCAGCCAGGGACCGCGCAGGCGGATGTTCAACTGGCCGTCTTCGATGCTGGTGTGCACGTAGCGCAGGTTGAAGCGGAACAAACTCAGAAAGCGGATGAAGTCGGGCTTGATGAAGGGAATGCTGTCGAGAAAGGCGAGCTGGTCGACGCTTAGACTCAGCTCGCTGAGACGTTCGATCTGGTAGCGAATCTCGGCCAGGTAGGGCGTCAGATCCTCGCTGCTGCGGCAGCGGAACTCCCATTCCACTTCGGCGTTGGGGTAGTTGTGCAGCACCGCCTGCATCATGGTCAGCTTGTAGAAGTCGGTGTCCAGCAGGTTCTGCACGGTGCGCTCGGCGAAGATGCTCTCGCTCATCGCAGGTTCTCCTTGGCGAGGGTGTCATCCAGCTGTTCCAGGCTGGTGGCAAGTGTGATGCCCTGTTCGCGCATGGCGATGCAGGCGGTTTCGGCCGTTTCGCTGGCAATGGCTCGGCAGGCCGGCAGATGCACGATCACCTCGAAGCCGGCGCGGCGCAGCTGCAGGGCGGTGGTCTTGACGCAGTAGTCCAGGGCCAGGCCGCCGACCAGAACGAGGTCGACGTCATTTTGCCGGAGAAACTCGATCACGCCCGTGCTGCGCTTCTCGGCCAGGTCGTGATAGCAGGCACCGTAGGGGTGCAGATCCGGTTCGACGCCTTTCCATACGAAGTAGTCGTAATCCAGCGGCGCGGGCAGGTCATCGAGCAGTTCGAAGCCGGGCGTACCAGGCACGCAGTGGCTGACCCAGGTCAGGTCTGCATTGGCCAGCGGCAGGGGGCGCAACATCTCATCGTGTTTGTCGACGACCCAGGCCGCTTGCGGGCTATGGGCATCCTTGCTGCCGATGCGCAGCTGGGCGCGTGCGGCCAGTTGGTTCAGCGCCGGGACGATGGTGTCGCCCTCGGGCACCGGTAGCTCGTTGGGGCACAGTGGGGTAAAGCCTTTCTGAGCGTCGACGTCGAAGCTGGCGATCTTCATGGTGCGCCTCCCTCTCTTGGGTGAGTGACTACATATTTCATCTGATGAAATATGTAGTCAGGTGTTTTCGCCAAATCCTGCGTGAAAAAATATGAGTTATTGGTCAAGATGAAATAAGTACATGAGGGAGCAAGCAACAGGATGAGTGCAGTTGAGGTGCTGGCCGGGGTAGATATCGTCGCTTTGCGTCTGAGCGAGGAGGGGACGCTACAGGTGCTTCTGTTGCGTCGCCAGCGTGAACCTTACGCTGGGCAATGGGCGCTGCCGGGCGTGCTGGTCAACGGCCGTTGTGCCGATGCCAGCCTGGACGCCGCCGCTGCCCGTGCACTGGCCGACAAGGCGCGCCTGCAACCGCAGTATCTGGAGCAGGTGGCGACAGTTGGTAATGGTGTGCGCGATCCGCGCGGCTGGTCGCTGAGCACCTGCTATCTGGCGCTGTTGGCGTCTGATGCGGAGCCACAGGATGAAAACCTGCGGTTCGTCGAGTTGGCGGGCGTCATTGCAGGGGAACAGGCATTGCCGTTCGACCACACGCAGTTGGTGCGTCTGGCGGCTGAACGGCTGCGGGGCAAGTCGGTCTACAGCTCGCTGCCGCTGTACCTGCTGGCACCGCGATTCACCGTGACCGATGCGCTGACGGCATTTCAGGGGTGTCTGGGGGAGCCTGTGCAACATACCACCTTGCGCGGGAGGCTGGAGCGGATGAAGGCGCAAGGCTGGATCAGTGATACCGGCGAGAAGAATTACCCGAAGATGGGGCGGCCGCAGAATCTGCTGGCGCATAGCCCGCACGCGGGTGAGGCGTTTATCTTCGACCGCAGCCTGCTGGCTTAGCAGGCGTTCTCTGAATTGCAGGCAAAAAAATAGGCGCCAGAGGCGCCAGGGGAGCATTTCAATCGATGCATAGTCTCTGAACCTGCTTTGTCCGAGAAGTTCCATTCGGTGATGGAAAAAAGCCATCTTTTTCTTCGGGCAAAAGAAAAGGCGCCAAGGGCGCCTTAAAACGATGATCTATGGAGTAAGTCGAATATTCAGAGTGGGGCGCTGAGGCAAAGGTTCAGCGCCGCCCGACGAACGGTCATTACTTGGCCGGCATCAGCAACAGGCGCTGGTTGCCATAGACCTTGTCCAGATTTTCCGCCTTGAACGGGAAGCTCATGTAGCCGCCCTTGAGCCATGCCTCGATGCCGTCGGCGTAGTGTGGGCTGGCTGGGTTGCCCGACTGCCCTGCGCTGTTGACGCCGACCAACGGCTCGTCGGCGGCAAAATCCACCACGATACGCATGGCCGGGATGAGGAAGGTATTGAAGTCCTGGCCCCAGGCGTAGGCAGAGACGTTCAGCGTGCTGTGGTCGCCCCCGGCCGGATAGGGGCCGCGATCCAGATAACCTTTCAAGGCGTTGATGCTGCTGCGCTGGCTGGCGCTCATGTAAGGCGCCATGCGCGTGGTGTCGGTCACCCACTCATAGGTGTGCAGCTTGCCCCATTGCCAGTTGCGACGCTCGGCGCCCAATCGGCTCTCCAGCAGCTCGATGCTGGCGGCCAGGCTGCGCGCGAGGATAGTCGGTTTGTCTTCCTGCTCTGGCGTGCGGATGTCATTCCAGAAGGGGCTGTCGGCACGGCCGAGCAGGTGGTCGGCCTGCGCCGAGTAGGAGGTGTTGGCGGCTTGCACTAGCGCCTGCCAGGCCGGGCTGTCTTCCGGGCCCAGTTCGTCGAGGAAGATCTGCCGTGCGCTTTCATGCAGGAAGGCGCCGTAGATGGCGGCATCGGCCGAACTGGCGGCAAGCTTGCCGTCGAACGCCAGCAGGCGCTTCAGGGCTTCATCGGCACGTGCGCGCTGGTCAGCCGGCAGGGCCGCGATGGCCTGGCGCAGCGAGTCGTGCATGGCCGGGTCATTGAACATGGCCTGCAGTTTGGCGACAAAGGGTGAGGTCTGGTCGTACTGCATGGCGATCATGCTGCGGCCATCGTGACGGCCATTGCCGGCCAGCTCGGCGATGCGTTCGGCGCGTTCCGGGTAGTACCAGGAGCTGGACAGTTGCATGCCGTAACCGGGCGGCACGCTGCGTTCGTTGGCGGTGCCCAGCCAGCCTTGCGGCGGGTCCTGATCATAAGGGTGCAGCATCGGGTCAGCGAAGCCGTCCCAGGCGTAGCGCTCGTCCCAGCCGGGGGAGGGCAGCAGGCCACGACCTTCGCGGCGATTCGGGTAGCGCCCGGTGACCTGCCAGCCGATATGCTGGGCGTCGGCGAAGACGATGTTCAGCGGCATGGCGCGGATCTCCCGCGTCGCCTCGAAGGCCTGGTCCACCGACTGTGCTCGCGACAGGTCGAAGAAGGCGTCGAGGCTCTGGTCACGCTCGAACTGGGTGGTTTTCAGCGCCAGGCCGTAGCCGCTCTGCAGCACCAGGGGCTGCAGCATATGCTTGCGTTCGCCCAGTACCGAGTTGAGCAGCGGCCCGTTGCGGGTTTCATAGAGGGTTTCACGAATCGGGCGTTGGCCCTTGATGAAAAAGGTTTCCTGGCGCTCCATCACTGGCAGCCACGTGCCGTTGGCCTGATACATCAGACGACTGCCTTCGCGCTTGATGCGCTCCAGGTAGATGTCCTGATTGTCGCCCATGACCATGGTCATGCCCCAGGCCAGCTTGCCGTTGTAGCCGGCCACAATGGCCGGCACGCCGGCCAGCGAGATGCCAGCAGCCTGGTACTTGGGCGAGCGAATCTGCACGAAATTCCACAGCGAAGGCATGCTCAGCGGCAGGTGCGTGTCGTTGGCCAGCAGGCTCTTGCCGCCACGGCTGCGCTGCGGGGCGATGGCCCAGTTGTTCGAGGCAGCAACGCCGAGCATGTGCTGGTCGGCGATCTGCGCTGCAGTGCGGGAAATTGCCTGCAGGCCTGGCAGCTGGCCCTTGAGGTCGAGGCCGGCGAGTTTTTCTGCTTCAGCAAAAGGCAGCGGCTCGTCCGGGTAGATCGGCAGCAGCCAGGGCAGCTTGTCGGCACCCACCTGCTGGGCCATGGTCAGTGCGGCGATCTCTTCCTGCAGGTTCACTGCCAGGCCGAAATTCAGCAGGCAGAACAGCAGTACCGAGTCCTCGGGCTTCCAGTACTCGGGGCGGTAACCGGACTCGGCCAGATCCATCGGCAGGCGGTTGCGATAGCGGAACATATAGGCGTTGACGCCACGCGAATAAACCTCAAAGAAGCGCTTCAGGCGCGGTGAGGCATCGGCGTAGAGGATTTCTGCGCTCTTTTTCAGGTTGACCGCGCGCATGAAACGGTCCATTTCCAGCACGCCAGGGCCGGCCATCTCGGCCAGGCGGCCCTGGGCCAGCAGGCGCATGCCGACCATCTGGCTGAGGCGGTCACCAGCATGCACATAACCGAGGGTAAAGAGGGCATCGTGGAAGGTGCTCGACTCGATCAGCGGCATGCCCAGGGCGTTACGCCGCACCGACGCACTTTCGGCCACGCCCTGAATGCGCTCGACGCCACGCGTGGGCGGCACGCTGTCGGCATAACGGCTGTTGAGCAGGGACTGGCAGCCGGCGAGGCTGGTCAGAGAGGCGGCAAGAGTCAGGCAGGCCAGCGCGCGCATGGCGAATTTCCTTGGTGTGCGGACGGTCGAGGCCGGTCGCGCAATGACCGGCCACAAAGGCGCCAAGTTAATGAGGCCAGTGAAGCCTGGCAAGAGGCCTCAGACGCTCGTTTGAGGCTTCTTCAGCCCTTCATCGAGTAACCAGCGCGCGGCGCTGCGTGCGGCGGCCTTGTGCTGCAGTTCCAGCTCGTTGAAGCGTTTTTCGAAGCGGCGCCGTTCGGTCTTGTCCAGAGCCTTCCAGGCTGCATGGGTAGGCACTTCGGCGGTGGCTTCGAAAAGCAGATGGAACACCTGGCAGCGGCTGTCATTGCTCAGGGCACTGTCATAGTTATCGAGCAGCACCTTGATGCGAATGGCGCCTTCGATCAGCGGCAACTGCTCGTCGAGCAGGCTGCTGGCGAGGATGCTCAGGTCGCCACCGAGACGCTGCTGGCGCTCCTGTTGCGCTTCATCACGGGCGCGCTGGGTGGCCCACACGCGGCGCCACAGGTGCCAGGCATAGGCGGCCAGCACGGCGATCAGCAGCAGGCCGCCAAGCAGGATTAGGGTCATGGTGCCCATGCGCGAGTCAGGCGCCGTGGCACTTCTTGAACTTCTTCTCGCTGCCGCATGGGCAAGGGTCGTTACGGCCGACATCCTTCAGTGCGTTGCGTACCGGCTCCTGATGGCCATGGTTGCAGTGCGGGCCATGTACATGGCCGTGATCGTGATGATCGTGATCATGGTTGCAGTCGGGGCCGTGGACGTGGGGTTGGTTGCTCATGGTGTCACTCGCACAGGTTATTCGGGGATGAAATCGCCGGGAATTATCTCGCCATTGCGCGCCATATGCACGCTACGGCCAAACAGCATGCCGGTTTTTACTTCACCTCGGAGGCTGTAGCGAATGGGCACGTCGGGTTTTTCCAGTGCCTTGACGATCTGTCGGACATGACGCCAGAGGTTGGTACGTACCAGCACCTCGAAAGTGTAGTGGCCGTGGGCGGGTACGGTGAACCACTCGTTGGAATAGCCTTCGGCGAGCTGGATGCCGTTGAGCTGGACGTTATAGTCCAGCCCGCGTACCGGCAGGCTGACGCCATTGGGATTGTCGATTCGAAAGCGCAGGCGAAACTCCTGCTCGAGCAGCCTGGCCTTGACCACGTCAACGTTGATGAGTTGGACGTCCGGATCCTTGAAGCTACCTGTTACCCAGGTGGAACATCCTGTCAGGCCTGAAAGCAGGCCTAAAAACATCAGTAGGATGGTAATTCTTATCATTTGCGCCTGAGAAAGCATTTCATACCCCCGTTGCGGCCCAGTGTAACAAGCAAGCGCTTGGCTGCAATGGGGTACAACCATTATTTTCAAGGCGATAGCGTGCCGGTCGCGGTCTGTCGGTAATCGATGAGGCGTGAATGAGACGTCTGCAGTGTCAGTGCAAAAGAACCTGCGCCATACTGAGCGGCGAATAGGACAGGAGTGTGACCATGAGTCGCTATGAGATCGCCTTCTCCGGGCAGCTGGTGCCGGGCGCCCAACCGGAGCTGGTCAAGGCCAATCTGGCCAAGCTGTTCCAGGCTGATGCTCAGCGTATTGCCCAGTTGTTCTCCGGGCGCCGCATCGTGATCAAGAACAACCTCGATGCGGCCGGGGCGGAGAAGTACCGGGCAACGCTGGAGCGCGCCGGTGCGCGGGTGGAGGTGGTCGATATGGACGTGCTGATCGAGGAGGTCGAGCTCGCACCGCCGCCACCTGTCGAGCCGCCTCCTGCCGTGGTGACTGCCCCTGCCGCCAGGGCCGGTCGCCTGCAGATTGCTCCGCGCGATGAATACATGGCGGCCTTCAGCGATGTCGATGCACCGGATTTCGGCATCGCTCCGGTGGGCAGCGATCTACAGGATGCCCGGCCTGACGTGGCTGCACCGGCGGTGGACCTGTCGCAATTCACGCTGGCGCCGGTCGGCAGTGATATGGGCCAGGCCACGTCCTCGACACCTGCGGCAGCACCGGATACCTCGCACCTGAAACTGCTGGACTGATCGTCCAGCAGGCAAGTGCCGTGAGTGGTGCAGGCTGTCACGGCGTTTTCATCTGTGATGCGTGTCAGCCGTGCAGATACGGTGCGCAGCACTTCTTGAATTTCTGCCCACCCTGGCAGGGGCAGGGATCATTGCGCCCAGCTTTCAGGGGCACTGTCGGATCGAGGAAATACCAGCGCTCTGCTACCTGCACGAAGGCGGAGCATTCGCGATGCCGATGCTCGCCTTGTGCGTCATGCCAGCGGGCGATGAAGGTGACCTGCGCGTGCTCCGGCTTGCCGCCGAACACCTCGCCACCCTCAACTTCCAGGCCCAGCCAGGTGCTCTGGGCGCTCCAGGCGGCCATGGCCTCACGGTCGAGCGCCTGCTGTTGAGCGGGTAGGGTGGTGGCTATCAGATAATCCACCAGGCCCAGCACATAGGCGCTGTAACGAGAACGCATCAGCCGTTCCGCGCTGGGGGCGTGGGTGCCGGCATGATAATGACCGCAGCACTGGCTCAGTGGATTGCCGCTACCACACGGACAATTGGAGTCGAGAGGGTTCATCGCTCTACCACCAGTACTTGCCGAAATTTTCCGGGTTGGCCCAGAACTTTGCGTTCAACCAGTCAGGAACTTGCTTGTAATCGAGCAGATCGTAGGTGAACAGATGCAGGGTCTGTCCCTCGCGCTGGAACTGTTCACTGGCTTGCATGGCCAGGGCGAAAAAGTCGGTTTCCTGCCAATCACCTGCCTTGAGGTCGAGCAACACGCCGACCCTGCTGGCGTTGAGGTTGCGAATGCCACCCAGTAGTTGCAGTCCTTCGCGTTTGGGTAAGTGCTCCAGACAGTCGATCAGAATTGCCAGGTCGAAGCGCTGTGCGGCCAGTTCCGGCGCCAGGGGAGCCGCGGGTGCAGTGGTGATCTGACACTGCGGGTGAGCGTCGCTAAAGGCGTTGACTGCGGGTAGTTCGCTTGCCCCGAGCAACAGCAGTTTCTCGGGGTTGTAGCGGGCAAGCAGTGCCGCAATGGCCTGCTGTGGAGTACGGGTGCTAAGGCTGGCGGTCATCGAACTTCCTCGAAAAGTTTGCAAAGACTAACGTGGTGTCGGTATCTGGCCTAGAGTGAGAGAAAATTATCCGCAGAAGCTGCTATAGCTGGCGGATTGTACAACTCCTGTCTTTACTACTATCGAGTCGGTTATGGGCCGATGAACATTGGAGACCTAAAGTATGAGTATCACAAGGAACGCAGTACCCCTGATTCTGGCTAGTACCATGCTGACCGGCTGCGCCGGCTTGCAGAAGACCGACTGGCCCACCTGCGCGGCGGTAGGCGGTGTTGGTGGTGCTGCATTAGGGGCAATCGAAAGTTCTACCTGGGCGGGCGGTGGTGCGCTGGTAGGCGCCGGCATGGCTGCGGCCTATTGCTGGGTGCATGGCGCCGAAGCTCAGCAGGTTGCCGTTGTCGAAGAAGAGGTCATGGTCGAGGAAGTTGCCGTTGCCGAGCCGGCTGAAGCTGTCCGCGTCGAACTGGACGTCAAGTTCGACTTCGACAAGGCCCAGGTCAAGCAGGAAAGCTACGGCGATATCAAAGCGCTGGCCGACTTCATGAAACAGTACCCGCAGACCAGCACCGTGGTTGAAGGTCACACCGACTCCGTGGGCAGCGATGCCTACAACCAGGGTCTGTCCGAGCGCCGCGCCAATGCCGTTCGCGAGGTACTGGTCAACCAGTACGGTGTAGAGTCCGGCCGCGTTCAGGCGGTTGGCTATGGTGAGAGCCGTCCGGTTGCTGACAACGCCACTGCTGAAGGCCGTGCCATCAACCGCCGGGTTGAAGCTGAGGTCGAAGCTCAGCCGTAAGGCGTTCGCTCAAGCCTGGCAAGGCGTTATCCACAAAGGCACGACCGGTTTCTACCGGCCGGGCTTTTTTGTGTGTACGACTCCGGCTGCACGGGGAGGCGCGTGCCCAGGGGATGTTCTGTGGCAAGGTCTGAGTGGGACTGTTCGAGCCTGCTTCTGGAGTTTGCGTGCGTCAAACAAAGTCATGAAAAAACTGTCGTCGCTATGGCAGTCCCGGTGGTGAGGGGGTAACGTGCAGCGCTAACTAGAAAAAGCGCTGCACGAGGGCGGGGATGAAAGCATTGTTGAGAATGGGCAAGGCGTTGGCCTTGATCTTCTGGCTGGTCTTCGGGGCCGCCTTGAGCAAGCGTTTGGAGGCCCCTTTCGAACAGCTCGTTTACCTGCTGGCGGGTTTTCTGGCGTTCTTGCACGTCGCGCAGTTATGGCTGTTTTCCAGCCTTGTGGCGGCGCGGGCCAACCCCTGGCTGGATCGTGTACAGGTCCTGCTGTTCGGCATTTTTCACCTCTATCCGCTGAAGACCGAGCAAGGGCCTGAAAGCGCTGCTGCTACAGTGCTTGAGGAGGCGGCTCATGCGTAGTCTCGCTCTGTTGCTCTGCCTGTTCGCAGGTCCGTCGTTGGCCGCTACGCAGGTCACGGTGGCGTCCAATACGCTGATGCGTTTGCCGGTCGCCAGTAGCAGCCTGCAGCTCGAACGGCTGGAAGTGGCGGATCAGGCGACCCTGATGATCCCGGCAACGGTGACCGAGTTGCATATCGGTGAGTTGCTGATGGGCCGCGACGCGCATATTGGCGTTGCGCCCAGCGATCAGCCACTGCGACTGGTGGTAGAGGACGCCAATATCGGCCCGGGCGCCTGGATCAGCGCCAAAGGTGCCGCTGGTACTTACACCCGGCCAGCCACGGCTGGGCGGGAGATCAAGCTCAAGCTGCACAAGCTGACATTCGAATCCTTGACTCTCGATGTGCGTGGTGGTCAGGGCAGACCGGGTTATGCCGGGCTCGATGGCGCGCATGGGCAGCCGGGTGGTTGCACCTGGGGTCAGGCCAGTGCTGGCCACGATGGTCAGGACGGCACCGATGGGCATGAAGGTGCTGCAGGCGGTAGCGTGGTGCTGGAGGTGCCGCACCATGTCGAGGTCGAGCGCATGCAGGTATTGCTCGATGGCGGCGCGGGTGGTGCCGCCGGTTCGGCGGGGCGCCCCGGTCGTGGGGGCGCTGCCAAGGGCTGCCTGCTCTACGGCGTAGAGGGTGCGGCCGATGGCAAGCCTGGCCAGCCTGGGCGCGAAGGTGCGGCGGGCCGCAGTGGTGCCGTGCAGGTCTTCCGTTTCTGAATCATCGCTGCTGCCTGGGTTCGCCAGGCAGCAGCAGTCAGAATACCGGGCGCATGGCCGCCAGCGTCATCAGTGCCAGGCCGATCAGCAGGTTGCTGCCGACCAGCCTGCGAATTCGCCCCAGCATCTCACCGCCTGCCGGCCAGTTCTCGCTCTCAACGGCGCGCCGCAGCTCCGGTAGCTGCAGTGCTTGAATACGCAGGAACAGGGCGAGCATCACCAGGTACAAGCCCATCATGATGTGCACATAGCGCGGTGCGGCATCGAAACCGGCATAGCTCATGTGCAGCATGCCGATGCCAGTCAGGGGCAGGACTGCCACCGCTCCCCAGACCCAAACGAAGAAACGTTTGAACACACTCAGCCATAGGCGCAGGCGTGCTGGCGGCTCCAGTATGTCCACCGCCGCCGGGCGCAGGATTATCCAGGCGAAGAACATCCCGCCAACCCATACGACGGCGGCCAGCAGGTGTAGCGCATAGAGTGGTGCGTAGGGTGTCATGCGGTATCTCCAGGGGGCCGTTTGGCAGGTCGGTTCATTCGATTGGCACGCGACTCAGCGCCAGATCGACAGGCGCGCTATGATAGCGGCCGCTCCGCGAATACTGAAAATTTATCCAGCCTTTTTCGTTTCAGAATCCATGCTCAGTACCGAACTCAAGTCCCAGATCCAGGGCGCCTATTCGCGCTTTCTCGAGGCCAAGTCGCTCAAGCCGCGCTATGGCCAGCGCTTGATGATCGCCGAGATCGCCAAGGTGCTCGGCACCATCAAGACCGATGACGAGGGCAAACGTCTGGGTGATCCGGCCGTGGTCGCGGTCGAGGCGGGCACCGGTACCGGTAAGACGGTGGCTTACAGCCTGGCCACCATTCCCACGGCCAAGGCTGCCGGCAAGCGTCTGGTGATCGCCACCGCGACGGTCGCCCTGCAGGAGCAGATCGTGCACAAGGATCTGCCGGATCTGTTGCGCAACAGCGGCCTGAACTTCAGCTTCGCCCTGGCCAAGGGTCGTGGCCGCTACCTGTGCCTGTCCAAGCTTGACCACCTGCTGCAGGACGGCGCCGCGCAGAGCGCCACCGCGCAGTTGTTCGAGGAAGAAGGTTTTCGCATCGATGTGGATGAACAGGGTCAGAAGCTGTTCACCGCGATGATCGAGAAGCTCGCCGGCAATAAATGGGATGGCGACCGTGACAGCTGGCCGGAGGAACTGGAGGACGTGAGCTGGGCGCAACTGACCACTGACCATAGCCAGTGCACCAACCGCCACTGCCCGAATTTCCAGCAGTGCGCCTTCTACAAGGCGCGCGAGGGCATGGGCAAGGTCGACGTGATCGTCACCAACCACGACATGGTGCTAGCCGACCTCGCGCTCGGCGGCGGCGCAGTACTGCCTGACCCGCGCGAGACCATCTATGTGTTCGACGAGGGCCATCACCTTCCGGACAAGGCCATCGGCCACTTCGCCCATTTCACTCGCCTGCGTTCCACCGCCGACTGGCTGACCCAGATCGACAAGAACCTGACCAAGCTGCTGGCGCAGAACCCGTTGCCGGGCGATCTCGGCCGCCTGATCGAACAGGTGCCGGAGCTGGCCCGCGAGCTCAAGACCCAGCAGCAGTTCATGTTCACCGCCTGCGAAGAAATCGCCGACTTCAAGGCCGGCGAAGACATGGAAGGCCGCGAGCGCCCGCGTCACCGCTTCGTCGGCGGTGTGGTGCCGGAGCACCTGACTGAGTTGGGGCTGGAGCTGAAGAAGGGCTTCTCCAAGCTCAATGACCTGTTCACCGGCGTTACCGAGCTGCTCAAGGAGGCCATGGACGGCGAGGGCGCCGTGGGTATCGCCAGCCACCAGGCCGAGGAGTGGTATCCGCTGTTCGGCAGCCTGATGGCGCGAGCCAAGGGCAACTGGGAGCTGTGGCTGGCTTTCACCGCTGAAGACCCCGAGGAAAGCCCGCCCATGGCGCGCTGGCTGACCCTGGCCGAGAGCGGTGCGCTGTTCGACATCGAGGTCAACGCCAGCCCGATCCTCGCCGCCGAGACCTTGCGCCGCAACCTGTGGAATGTTGCCCATGGCTGCTTGGTGACGTCTGCGACCCTGACCGCGCTGGGCACCTTCGATCGCTATCGCATGCGTGCCGGGTTGCCCAAGGTGGCGGTCGCGGCGATAGTGCCAAGCCCCTTCCATCATGCCGATGCCGGCTTGCTGCGGGTACCGGATCTGAAGGCCGACCCGCGCGAGGCGGCTGCGCACACGGCGGCCATCATCCGCGAGCTGCCGAACCTTGTGGCCGGCAGTCGCGGCACGCTGGTGCTGTTTTCCTCGCGCAAGCAGATGCAGGACGTGTTCGACGGCCTGGATCGCGACTGGCGCAAACGGGTGTTCATCCAGGGCAACCTGTCCAAGCAGGAGACCCTGAACAAGCACAAGGCACGCGTCGATTCAGGTGAGGAAAGCGTGCTGTTCGGCCTGGCCAGTTTCGCCGAAGGTGTCGATCTGCCGGGTGCCTACTGCGAGCACGTGGTGATCGCCAAGATACCCTTTGCCGTGCCGGATGATCCGGTGGAAGCGGCGCTGGCCGAGTGGATCGAGGCGCGTGGCGGCAATCCCTTCATGGAAATCGCCGTACCGGATGCCTCGCTGCGCCTGGTGCAGGCCTGCGGCCGCCTGCTGCGCACCGAGGCCGACCGCGGCACCATCACGTTGCTGGATCGCCGTGTGGTGACCCAACGCTACGGCAAGGCCATCCTCAATGCCTTGCCGCCGTTCCGCCGGCAGATCGACTGACTGATCTATTCACCGCCCCTGTTGCGCTGCTCCAGCTCATCACCCAACCGCCCGAGCGTCGGCCGAATGCCGGCGCGATGTGCAGCGCGGGCAATGGCGTGCGCCGCCAGCGGGGCGCTGGCCAGCAGAATCAGCAGGCCGATAAAGGTCTCCAGGGCCAGCTCGCCACTGCTGGCCAAGGCCACTGCGCCCAGTAACAGGACGGCGCCGAGAACCCCGGCCTTGCTCGCCGCATGCATGCGGCTGTAACTGTCGGGCAGGCGCAGCACGCCAATCGCACCGAGCAGAGAGATCACCGCGCCGCTCAGCACCAACAGCGAGGCCAGCCAGGCTTGTACGTCGTTCATGGGCGTTCCTCTCTCTTGTCCGGTATCTGGCTGTGGGCGTCGTCGAACAGGAAGGCGAAGGCTGCCGTTCCAAGAAACGACACCAGTGCCAGCAGCACGGCGACGTCGATGAACAGCGCCTCACCGCGCATCAGGCACAGCAGCGCCATGGCGGCGACCGCCAGCAGGGTCAGGGCATCGATGGCCACCGCGCGATCCGGTCGGCTCGGCCCGCGCAACAGGCGATAGAGGACGATAAGGCCGCTCAGCGCGAGCAGGGCAGCAGCCAGGGGCAATACCCAGGCGGCCCCGGCCAGATGTAGGGTCATGGCGTTACTCCTTCGGCTTTGCCCGCGTCGAGCCAGGCCAGCAAGCGGCGCTCAAGCTCGGCCAGCGCGTCGGTCACGTCCTCGCGGTGACGGGCATCGAGTGCATGGATATAAAGCAGGCCTTGCTCCTCGTCATAATCCAGGGCCAGGGTGCCGGGGGTAAGGGTCAGCAGGGTGCCGAGCAGGGTGACCTTGTCGACTTCGCGGCGGGTCACCGGGTAGGCAAGCACTGCTGGTTCCACGTCGACCCGGCGCGCCAGCACCAGAATGGCGACGTGGTAGGTCGCGAGAAATACCTGGGCGATGAACCACAGGCAGAAACTGACGCCATGTTCCAGGCTGCGTGCATAACGGCGCAGGCGTCCGATTGCCAGGCCCAGCAGGCGCGCGAGCAGGTAGAGCAGGGCGAAGGCCAGCAGACCGCCACCGAGGTGGCCGGCGCCGAGACTCCAGGCCAGACCGACGCTGGCCAGCAAATGGATGATAAACAGCATCAGGTCCCTCCTGCGCCGGTAAAGGGTTGCAGATAGGCCTGCGGGTCGGCGAGCTGCGCGGCGGCCGCTACGGCGTAGTCGATCAGCGGGCCGGCGCCGAGGCCGATCAGCACGGTCAGCAGTGCCAGGGCGCTCATGCCCAGCCACGCCGCGCGTATGCCGGTAACCGTTTGCAGCGCCTCTTCACCGCGTGGATGAGGCTTGAGAAATGCTTCGTTCCAGATCTTGTTCATCGACAGCAGGGTGAACACGCCAGTCAGCAGGGCGATGCCCGCCGCCCACCAGGCAGCGGCATCCAGGCTGGCCTTGACCAGCAGGAACTTGGCCCAGAAACCGGACAGCGGCGGAATACCCGCCAGCGACAGCGCCGGAATGGCGAACAGCAGCGCCAGCCAGGGCATGCGCTTGTACAGCCCGCCCATGTCGGCCAGGCGCTCGGAGCCGCAGATGCGTGCCGCCAGGCCGCCGATGAAGAACAGGTTGGCCTTCACCACGATATGGTGGATCAGGTAGAACACTGCACCGGCCAGCGCCAGCGGGGTGGCCAGGGCGAGGCCGAGGATCATGTAGCCGACCTGACTGACGATGTGGAACGACAGGATCCGGCGCACCTCGGTCTGCGCCGCCGCGCCCAGCACACCCACCAGCATGGTGGCGCAGGCGACCCACAGTAGCAGTTGATGCGGCAGGCCATGCTCCGGCCAGAGCAGGGTCACCAGGCGGATCAGCGCGTAGACGCCGACCTTGGTCAGGAGCCCTGCGAACATCGCCGACACGGCTGTCAGGGCGACGTGATAGGTGGCCGGCAGCCAGCCGAACACCGGGAACAGCGCAGCCTTGATGGCGAACGACAGCAGCAGCAGCAGCAGCGCCGGCGTCACGCCCGGTGGCGCCTCACCGCTGCGCATGATCATGGCCAGCTCACCCATGTTCAGCGTGCCGCTGGCGCCGTAGACCAGGCCGGCGGAGAGCAGGAAGATCAGCGTGGCGAACAGGTTCAGTGCTACGTAGGTCATGCTGCCGGCCAGCCGGCGGCTGCCGCCGCCAAGCGCCATCAGGGCGAAGGAGGCGATCAACAGCACCTCGAACCAGACATAGAGGTTGAAGATGTCGGCGGTGATGAAGGCGCCGCAGATGCCGGTCAGCAGCCCCTGGATGAACAGGTGGAAGTCGCGGCCGATGGTGCTGTCGTTGTCCTTGGCCACGCCATAGAGCAGGGTGACCAGCGCGACCAGGGCGCTGATGGCGATCATCACCGCCGACAGCCGGTCGATCACCAGGCTGATGCCGAAGGGCGCCTGCCAGCCGCCGACCTGGCCACTGAGCACCACGCCTTGCGCGGCCTGCCACACCAGCATCAGGCCAACGGCCAGCAGCAGCACGGCACCCGTCAGGCTGAGCACGCGCACGGCCAGCAGATGGCGGCGCAGGATGATTGCCAGCAACAGGCTGCACAGCGGGATGAGAATCGGGGCAACCAGTAACGCGTGATTCATCGGCGAGCCTCCGTACCATGGGCGTCCTGTTCGTGCTCGCTGTCGTGCCAGTCCGGTGCCGGTTGCTCGGTGATTGCGCTGACCGAGTCGGTGGTCTTGTCGCCGTGCAGTTCGCGGGTGCGTTTGAGCAGCGCCAGCGTGAAGATGAACAGGCTGAAGCCGATGACGATGGCCGTCAGTACCAGTGCCTGCGGCAGCGGGTTGGCCGTGCTCACTGCGTTGCCGGCCTCGACGAAGGCCGGGCGTTCACCGAAGAAACGGCCGGCGGTGATAACCCCCAGGTTGATTGCATTACCCAGAACCACAATCCCCAGTACGACACGCTTGAGGTTGCGATCCAGAAGCATCCACAGGCCCAGACCCGCCAGGCCACCGGTGGTGATTGCAGCTAGCCATTCCATTACTGGCGAACTCCCGTGAGCTTGTCGATCATGTGCAGGGCGGAGCCGAACACGGTGAGGAATACGCCGACATCGAAGAGCAGGGGCGTACCCAGCGGCAAGCCGCCGGGGAAAGTCCACAGACCGGTGAGAAAGGCGCTGCCGGCGATCAGCCCGAGGATACCGGCGCCCGCCGCGCAGCCCAGGCCAATGCCGATCAACTGCGCGGGGGCCACGGGCAGTACGCGGCGAATCTGCCCGTGACCATAGGTCAGCACCAGCAGAATCAGGCCGCAGGCCGCCACCAGGCCACCGATGAAACCACCGCCCGGCAGGTTGTGGCCGCGCCACAGCAGCAGCAGTGAGCCAGCCAGCATCAGCCAGGCCAGCGGGCGCAGGCCCTGGCGCAGCAGTGGCGAATTGAAGGCGTCTTCGCCGCTGTGTTCATTGCCGACGCGTTGGCCGGTGCCCAGCAGGCTGGCTGCGGCGAGGGCGGAGAGCGCGACCACGAGGATTTCGCCGAGGGTGTCGAAGGCGCGGAAGTCCACCAGAATCACGTTGACCACGTTATGCCCATGACCACCCGGCAGGCTGTTGGCCTGATACCACTGGGCGATGTCGCCTGGCAGCGGCAGGCTCACTGCGAGCAGCAGGGCGCCTGTCACACTGAGGCCGAAGAGAATCGCCACGCCGGCATGCAGGCGGCGCTTCCAGGGAGTGCGGGCGCCGCTGGCCGGCACGGTGGGCATCTTGCGAAACACCAGGGCGAGGAAGATCAGACTGAGGGTTTCCACCATCAGCTGAGTCATCGCCACGTCCGGTGCATTGACCGAGACGAACACCAGTGCCAGGCCCAGGCCGCAGGCGCCGAGCGCGGCCAGCAAGGTCAGGCGGCCAGGCAGGAACGCCGCTGCCACACCGCCGGCCAGTGCCAACAGGCAGCCGGCCAGGCCCAGCGGCGAGATCGGGCTGTAGCTGCCCTGCAGCAGTTGCGGCAGCGCCGGCAACAAGCCGACCGCCAGCAGGCCGCCGACCGCCAGGGCCAGCAGCACCAGATGCTGACGCAAGGAGCCGTGCTGAAAACGTGCGGCAAGCAGCCCTGCGAAGTGGAATACGCGTTTGAGCAAGCGATCCCAGATCAGGTCGCCGCTGACGTTCCAGGCCGCGTTGGCGCGATCGAGCACTTGTCGCACTCGGTCGCGCATCACATAGAACAGCACGCCCAGCGACACAGTCAGCAAGCTGGCCACAAGCGCCGGGGTGATGCCGCCCCACAGATACAGGTGCACATCCACCGGCCCGCGTGCCACGGCTTGCACCGCGTTGTTCACTAGCCAGGTTTCCGGCCAGGCATTCCAGGCGCCAAGCAGGAAACCGCCGATGGCCAGCAGCATCGGCCCCAGCCACATCGGCAGGCCGACTTCGTGCGGCGTGCGCGGATAGTCGCCGCGCTTGCCGAGGAAGGTCTGCAGGAAGACCAGGCCGGCAGCGGCAAATAGCAGGGCGTTGGTAAGGATCATCACCAATGTCACCGCCCAGCCGATATGACCCATCTCGATCAGGCCGGTGTACTTGAATTCCTTGGCGATGAAGCCGAAGAACGGCGGCAAGCCGGCGTTGGAAAACGCTGCCAGCGCCACGGCTGCGCCAGTCAGCGGCATGAAGCGGATCAGGCCGCCAAGACGGGCCACTTCACGGGTGCCGGTGGCGTGGTCGATGGCGCCGACTGCCATGAACAGCGCGCCTTTATAGAGAGAGTGCGCCACCAGATAGAGCACGAACGCCTGCAGGCCATAGCTGGTGTTGGTGCCGATCAGCATGGTCAGCTGGCCCAGCACGGTGACCGTGGTGTACGCCAACAGGCGTTTGAGGTCGGTCTGGCGGAAGGCGAGGAAGGCGCCGAGCACGGCAGTGGCCGCGCCGAAGGTAATCAGCAGCGTGCCCCAACCGACGGAGCCGCCGAGCACTGGGTTGAGGCGGGCCAGTAGATAGATGCCGGCTTTTACCATGGTTGCCGAGTGCAGGTAGGCCGACACTGGCGTCGGTGCGTTCATCGCATTGGGCAGCCACAGGTGGAAGGGCACCTGTGCCGATTTGGTGAAGCAGCCCAGCAGCACCAGCGCCATGATGGCCGGCAGCAGCACGTGGCCTTCGATCTGCTCGGCGCTGAGGCTGGAGAACTGCCAGTTGCCGGTTGCACCGCCGAGCAGGATCAGCCCGGCCAGCAGCGCCAGCCCACCGCCGCCGGTGATCAGCAGCGCCTGCAACGCCGCACGGCGCGATACCGCTTTGTCGTGTTGAAAACTGATCAGCAGGAAGGAGGCGATACTGGTCAGCTCCCAGAACACGAACATCGCTACCAGGTCGTCGGCCAGCACCAGGCCGAGCATCGCCAACATGAACACCAGCAAGTAAGCGTGAAAGCGACCCAGGTGGGCGTGGCTGGACAGGTAACTGCCGGCGTACAGCACGATCAGGCTGCCGATGCCGCTGATCAAGAGGGCAAAAACCAGCGAGAGGCCGTCCAGGCGCAGGCTCAGGTTGATGCCCAGTGCCGGAATCCAGCTCAGGCTCTGCATCACCGCGCCACCGTCGGCGATCAGCGGAATCTGTTGGACGAACCAGACGAAGGCCGCCAGCGGCGCCAGCATCAGCAGCCAACCTGTGCGAGCACCCAAAAGGCGCGTCAGGCCGGGTGCCATGATGGCAGCCAGGGCGATCAGGGACAGTAGGTAGAGCACTCGTTTCTCCTGTGCCGAGCGTCGAATCCAAGGCGGCCTGACGAATACGTACGCACCGTAGCTGCGCTATTCAGGGCGTATTGATCATATCAGGCCGCATTTGTTTCATCATAGGAAAAACCAATCGAACATCGCTATTTTATGAAGTTTCAGAACATTGCATGATAGGCGGCTGCCATCATTGGCAGTATTGAGATAAGCAGTGAAACAGGAGAGCAGCGTGCAGATTCAGGGCTATTTCGACTTGCGCTTCGAAGCGGTGAGGGACGCATTTGCCGCCCTGTTCGATGACACGCAGGAGCGGGGCGCGGCCCTGTGCGTGAAAGTCGGCGGGGAAACCGTGGTCGACCTGTGGGCCGGCGTCATGGACAAGGACGGCCAGCAAGCCTGGCACAGCGACACCATCGCCAACCTGTTCTCCTGCACCAAACCCTTCGCCGCCGTGGTGGCCTTGCAACTGGTGGGCGAGGGCAAGCTCGATCTGGATGCACCGGTGGCGCGCTACTGGCCCGAGTTCGCTGCAGCCGGCAAGGCACGCATCAGCGTGCGTCACCTGCTCTGCCACCAGGCCGGCTTGCCGGCGCTGCGCCAGGCACTGCCCGCCGAAGCGTTGTATGACTGGCAGACCATGACCGCTGCGCTGGCGGCAGAGGAACCCTGGTGGCCGTTGGGGGAGGGCCATGGCTACGCGCCTATTACCTACGGTTGGCTGATTGGCGAGCTGATTCGCCGCATCGAAGGCCGTGGCCCGGGCGAGAGCATCGCCGCACGCATCGCCAAGCCACTGGGGCTGGATTTTCATGTCGGCCTGGCGGACAGCGAGTTCGACCGCGTCGCCCATATCGCTCGCGGCAAGGGCAATCTAGGCGACGCTGCAGCGCAGCGTCTGCTCAAGGTGATGATGAGTGACGCCCAAGCCATGAGCACGCGCTCGTTCACCAACCCTCCGTCGATCATGACCAGTACCAACAAACCGGAGTGGCGGCGCATGCAGCAGCCGGCCGCCAATGGTCATGGCAACGCGCGCAGCCTGGCGGGTTTCTATGCCGGTCTGCTCGACGGCAGCCTGCTCGATGCTGACCTGCTGGGCGAAATGACCCGCGAGCACAGCGTCGGTGACGACAAGACCCTGCTGACTCGCACCCGCTTCGGCCTGGGCTGCATGCTCGATCAGGCCGACGTAGCCAATGCCACCTATGGCATGGGCGCCAAGGCTTTCGGTCATCCCGGTGCCGGTGGCTCCAGTGGCTTTGCCGATCCGGAACGAGACCTCGCATTCGGCTTCGTCACCAACAATCTAGGACCGTTCGTCTTGATGGACCCCCGCGCGCAGAAACTTGCGCGACAGATTGCTGACTGTATCTGATTGAAACGGCTAAACTTGCGCCAGCCGTTCAGTACCAACCATAACGATCCGACCATTAGTTTTGACCCCGGGGGCTACATGCGTGCCAACAAGATTTTTGCCTTTACCTGCTGCCTGCTGATCGCGGGCTGCGCCGGCTCGGAAAAGAAGGAAGTCGCCAAGCCGGCAGTGATGCCACCGCCTCAAGTTACCCGCGCTTGGCTCGACGAGTACGAGCCAAAACTGCGTGAAGCGGTCAAGGGCAGCCACTTCGAGTTCGAGCGCCGCGAAAACCTGCTGGTGGTCACCGCCCCGGTACAGGGCTCGTTCAATCCGGATCGCCCGCACATGCTGCTACCGGTCAGCCTCGGCCCCATCACCCGCGTAGCCAAGTTGCTGGAAAGCGACGAAGACGTTGCTGTGGTCGTGCTCGGCCATGCCGACAGCAGCGGTGACGACGCCCAGAACCGCGACCTGAGCCAGCAGCGTGCGCGGGCCGTGACGTCCATCTTCCGCCTCAGCGGCCTCAGGCAGAATCGCCTGCAGGTTATGGGCCTGGGCTCCGACGCACCCCGTGCGGCCAACGACAGCGCGGCCGGTCGCGCACTCAACCGCCGCGTGGAGATTCTCCTGACTTCGCGTGACACCATGCAGGGCCTGATCGCCAAGTACAGCCAGCCGGTCATGGCGGAGCTCAAGGATGCACCCAAGGTAGCTGCCGCAGATCAAGGAAAAGTGCGCAAGTCGGAGTAAGCTTGCGGGCACTTCCACCCTGCGCGGGCAGGCACTGGAAACCAGGCGGATTGGTTTCTGGCTCTGCCCTGAGGAATTGCCATGACCCAAACCCTGGCCGATATGCGCCGCGACTACACCCGCGACGGCCTGAGCGAAGCCCAGGCCCCGCTGGAACCCTTTGCCCTGTTTCGCCAGTGGTTCGATGACGCGGTCAAGACCGAGCAACTGCCGGTCGAACCCAACGCCATGACCCTGGCCACCGTCGACGAAGACGGCCGCCCGCACTGCCGGGTACTGCTGCTCAAGGGCCTCGACGAGCGCGGCTTCACCTTCTTCAGCAACTACGACAGCGCCAAGGGCCGGCAACTGGCAGCACGCCCGTTCGCCGCCATGACCTTCTTCTGGCCCAGTCTGGAACGTCAGGTGCGTATCGAGGGGCGGGTCGAGCAGGTCACCCCGGCCGAATCCGACGGTTACTTCCAGGTACGCCCGCTGGGCAGCCGCATTGGTGCCTGGGCCTCGCCGCAGAGCAAGGTGATCCGCGACCGCGCCGAGCTGGAGAACCTGCTGACGGAAACCGAAAAACGCTTCCAGGGCCAGACTCCCCATTGCCCTCCGCACTGGGGGGGCTACCGCCTACTGCCGGAACGCATCGAATTCTGGCAGGGTCGTCCCAGCCGCCTGCACGACCGCCTCAATTACCGCTTCAAGGGCGAGGCCTGGATTCGCGAACGGCTGGCACCTTGAGGGACTGCCCATCAGGTTTGGCACTGGCGAAACTCTACCGTTAACGAGCAGAGCGGATTGCGTTGAGTCGTGACGCCAAATAGGTGTTCCTTGTCTTGGTTCCCCTGGCTGCATGGCTCCTGCTGTCGGTGTACCTCGGGTATGTGGGGAGGAAGCCTTGGCTGACATTGTTGAAAGCCAGGAGCGACACGCTGCCCCACTCCCAGCGGCAGGGTATTCTCCGTGTGCAGGGTTGCGAAGTACTCCAGGTTCTCGGGGATGGTCTTTGAATCTATATATTTGCATTTCTAGATATATGGGTTAGAGTTGCTGCCATTCGGCAGTCCCTCAATCAACTCTCCTACTGGAAGCGCGTTGAGCTAAAGCCTTCTCAGAAGCGAGGCGAAGCGTCTCGCTAGATCTGTATTTTTAGATATCTGGATTTAATAATGAGTATCAACAAACTGTTTAGCCCGACAAGGATCGGCCCCTATGACCTCCGTAATCGTATTGTGTTGCCGCCGCTCACTCGCTCGCGTAGCTCGCAGCCGGGGAACATTCCCAACGACTTGATGGCTACCTACTATCGACAACGAGCCAGTGCGGGTTTCATGGTCACAGAAGGAACTCAGATCGAGCCGCGAGGCCAGGGCTATGCTTGGACCCCGGGAATTCACAGTCAAGAACAGATCGAAGGCTGGAAGAAGGTCACCGAAGCGGTACATGCAGAGGACGGCGTAATTTTTGCGCAGCTGTGGCACGTTGGCCGGGTGTCCCACACCTCGCTGCAGCCAAATGGCGATGCTCCTGTAGCGCCATCAGCACTGCCAGCCCGTAGCGTGAAAGTGTTCATCGAAACGGGGCCTGGTACGGGTACCCTGGCGGATCCGTCTGAGCCAAGGGCGCTTTCCACTGCAGAGGTGAAAGAGCTCGTCCAGCTCTACGCCACAGCAGCGCGTAATGCTTTAGAGGCTGGTTTCGATGGGGTAGAACTGCACTGCGCCAATGGTTATCTGGTAAATCAATTCATTTCAGCACACACCAACTGCCGCACGGATGAATATGGTGGAAGCCTGCAGAACCGCCTGCGATTCCTGCGCGAGATAACACACGCTGTCGCTGACGTGGTGGGCGCTGATCGTTTGGGCGTGCGATTTGCTCCACTGTTCGCAAGCACCGATGAGCTTCGGGTCTATCTGGGCCTTTTGGAAGATAATCCACACGAGACGTACATCGAGGCCGTCAAGGTACTCGAGGAAATCGGTGTCGCTTACTTGTCGCTGGCCGAAGCAGACTGGGATGAGGCTCCGGAGTTGCCAGCTACATTCCGCAACGCGGTACGAGAGGTCTTCAGTGGTCGCATTATTTATGCGGGGCGGTACACGGCGGAGCGCGCTGCCGCAGCGATCGAAGCCGGTTGGGCTGACTTAATTGCCTTCGGTCGCCCCTTCATTGCCAATCCAGACCTTCCGCAACGGATCGCCAATGGCTGGCCGCTAAACCCAGTGGATGCCAGCAGCATGTATGGTGGTACCGAGAAAGGTTACATTGATTACCCCTTCTATGAAGGCTGACAGCGCCAGGGCTGCGCGCCTCGTCGGAGTGCGCGCAGCAACTAAAATTGAAATATCGTAAAATAGCGAAAACCAGCCATGTGTCATTGACTATGAACATCGACCTCAGCGAAGCGCTAAAGGCTCTGGATAATCCAACACGCCTCGCCATCCTCACCCTGCTCAAGAATCCAAGGAAGAACTTTCCTGAGCAGGAAGCAGATCCTGATCAGCTTGGTGTGTGCGTGAGCATCATCCAGGAAAGAGTAGGGCTGTCCCAGTCGACCGTATCAAACTACCTCGCAGCCCTTCAGAGAGCTCAGCTGGTTACATCCCAGCGCGTTGGCCCCTGGACTTACTACAAGCGCAATGAGAAGAAGATCGAGCAGTTGCTGAGCGCGCTTGAGAAGACCATTTGATACTCAGCGCCGAATGGCTACAGCCTCGCGGTGTAGATGGCCTTGCGCAGCAGAATTTCCTGCAGCTTCGACCAATGCTCATCACTGAGCAGTAATCGGGGCATTGCAAGCTCGTATCGGTGTTGGGTCAGAGCTTCAACGATACGAGTTTGCTCTTATATATCAACTGGTTAGCGCGAAACGGCAACAGCCCCTAGCTACCAATCAGTTTGCTGAAAGTGCAGGAAAATGAGCCTGGTCTGCGAGTCGCACTCTGGCGCTATCTGCGACTGCATCGCTGCAGGTTTCGTAAGCGCTTCCAAGCCCTGATCGAGGTCCGCTAAACCTGCGCACCGGCCCACTTTTTTGCCGAAAGCGGCCCTCTACAAGTCCCTCAAAGGTCTGTCCATCACCTGCAGCCAAGCACCCCAGCTATCAATAAGGCTGTACGAAACGAGCACATAAGATACCCTTGCGCCACGAACCAACCAGGACGCTGCGAACCGAACGATGGGTTTTGAACAATTAGCCGAGCTACGTGACCGCCTGCGCGCCGAGAAGCAGCAGGTCCAGCAGGTAAAGACCGAAAGCGCGAAGCCGCAAAAGCGCAAGCAACCGCCCAAAGCCAAGCCGCGCGAGCAGGATCCTACCGTCGAGGCGATCTGGCGCTTGCAGAAGCACTTCCCCTTGGCCTTCCCGGTCAATCCGGCGCCCAAGGTGCCGTTGAAGGAAGGCATTCTCAAAGATGCCGAGCAGCATCTGCAGTTGCTCGGCATCACCGTTGAGCAGCTCAAAGCGGGTATTGCCGCCTGGTGCCGCGGTGGTCGTTACTGGGCTGCCATGACCGAAGATGCACCGCGTCTGGATCTGCAAGGCCAGCCCGTTGGCGTGGTGACGGCGTCGCAGGCGCTGCATGCCAAGCAGCAGGCCAGGCGGCACCGTGCTGAAGCTCGGCGCAATCAGGCCAAGGCGAAAGCACCTGCGGACGACAAGGCCGCCGAGAGCGCTGTAGCGCCTGCTGCGGAGTAAATGCTGGCTACCTGAAGGTTTCGCCGGCGCTGCGAGGGATACTTCGTGAGGCGCCGCTGACACGCCTACAATGACGGCCTCATTCGCGAGGCCGTTTCTCATGCTCGAACTCGACTCCACCCTGGCGCAGCATATCGTCGACCGCGCCATGGCCATCCTGCCGCACAACATCAACGTGATGGATGCCCAGGGCATGATCATCGGCAGCGGCGACCCCAGCCGCCTCCACACCCGTCATGAAGGTGCACAGCTGGTGCTGGCCAACCGACGTGTGGTGGAAATCGATGCGCAGGCGGCGGCCTGCCTGCGTGGCGTCAAACCCGGTGTCAACCTGCCTTTGCTGCATGCCGAACGCCTGATTGGCGTGCTCGGTATCACCGGTGACCCCGAGATCGTGCGGCCCTATGCCGAGCTGGTGCGTATGGCTGCGGAGATGCTGGTCGAGCATCGCGTGTTGCAGGCCGAGCGGCATTGGCAGCGGCATCAGCAGGTGGCCTGGTTGCGACAGCTGCTCGACCCCATGCTGCGCCTGTCCAGTCTCGAGGTCGATGCCGAACGCCTGGGCCTGCAACTGACCTGGCCACGACAGATGTGCCTGCTGCAACTCGATGGAGAGGGCGATCCGCTGCCGCGTCAGGCGCGTCTGCTCGCCGCACTGGGGGGCAAGAGTGAACATCTGGTAGCGCCGCTCGGGCGTCATGAGCTGCTCTGGTGTCGGCCTTACAGCACCACGCGCGATGATCGCGCCTGGCTGCAACAGGCTGACGAACGCGAGTGGGGCGTGAGCTCGCTGGCGCTCAGCGACCCGCTGCATGATCTGACCGAGCTGCGCCAGGCCAGCCTGGTCCTGCGCGATCTTCAGGCCTACGGTCAGGCGCGTTTTCCTGGTCGTCGTCTGCTGCGTCTGGACGAATTGCGTCTGCCGACGCTGCTCTATGCCCAGCGCCACAGTTGGTTGCTGCAGGGCTGGCTGGCGCCGTTGCGGCAGGTGCTGATG
The DNA here is from genome assembly GCF_029845265.1 of Ectopseudomonas oleovorans. NCBI lineage: Bacteria > Pseudomonadati > Pseudomonadota > Gammaproteobacteria > Pseudomonadales > Pseudomonadaceae > Ectopseudomonas > Ectopseudomonas oleovorans. Next base: position 79,223 of record NZ_JAOCLK010000010.1, on the reverse strand, counting down.
CAGGACCCACAAGGCACGCTAAGGGCGACGCTGGAAGCCTGGTGTGCGCATGACGGCCAGGTGCAAACCTGTGCGCAGGAGTTGGGCATTCATCGCAATACGTTGCGTTATAGGTTGGAACGCATCGGCGAGTTGAGCGGGCTCGACCTCAATCGCTTCGATCAGCGTCTGCAGCTGTCGCTGGGGCTTGGTCTGCTGGGGGTGGAAGACAGCAAGGCGTCCTGAGCAATGTTGTGCGGCTGAACGAAATTACCACACCAGGCTTCCTGTCTTTTGGTGCTGGTGCACAGGATCTGTTGCTCAGGGCTGAGCCACAATTGCCTGCCTGTCGGCATTCCCAGTCGGACATCGAGTCCGGTCATAACAACAACGAGGAGACTGGTCATGGGCCTGGTCCTGATCCTGGTGGCGCTCATCGCGTTCATCGTACTGTCCACTACACGTTTGAAACTTCATCCTTTTCTCGCCTTGCTAGGCGCCGCGATCATCGCCGGCTTCGCCTATCAACTTCCCGCTTCCGAGATTCTCAAGACCGTCGCTTCTGGCTTCGGTGGCATCCTCGGATACATCGGTATCGTCATCGCGCTGGGCACCATCATCGGTGTGATCCTCGAGCGTAGTGGTGCTGCCATCACCATGGCGGAAACCGTGATTCGCCTACTAGGCCAGCGGTTCCCGACGCTGACCATGTCGATCATCGGCTATCTGGTGTCGATTCCGGTGTTCTGCGATTCCGGCTACGTCATCCTCAACTCGCTGAAAAACGCCCTGGCCGCACGCATGAAGGTATCCGTGGTGGCCATGAGCGTGGCTCTGGCCACTGGTCTCTATGCCACCCACACCTTCGTGCCGCCGACCCCCGGCCCGATTGCCGCCGCCGGTAACCTCGGCCTTGAAAGCTCGCTGGGCCTGGTGATTGTCGTCGGCCTGTTTGTCTCCTTGGTCACTGCGTTGGCCGGTATGCTCTGGGCCAACCGCTTCCTCAAGCAGAACGACAAGGAGCTGTTGGAAGAGGCGCCGAGCGAGCTGCTCGACGATGCGGTCGATTTCGAGGCGCTCAAGGCCCGCTATGGCAAGCTTCCCAGCGCTTTCCAGGCCTTCGCGCCGATCTTCGTGCCCATCGTGCTGATCTGCCTAGGCTCGATTGCCGTGTTCCCTAGCAAGCCCTTTGGCGACGGCCTGCTGTTCGGTCTGCTGAATTTCTTCGGCCAGCCCATCGCGGCACTGTTGGTCGGCTTGGCGCTGGCTTGCACGTTGCTTAAGAGCAACGATAAGCGTCAGGAATTCCATGATTACGTCGCCGATGGGCTGGTGTCCGCCGCGCCGATCCTGCTGATCACCGGTGCTGGTGGCGCGTTCGGGGCGATCCTCAAGGTTACGCCGCTGGGTGATTACCTGGGTACGACCCTGTCGGCGCTGGGGATCGGCCTGTTCATGCCGTTCGTGGTGGCCGCTGCGCTGAAGAGTGCTCAGGGCTCTACCACGGTGGCACTGGTCACAACCTCGGCGCTGGTCGCACCGCTGCTCGGTCAGTTGGGGCTCGATAGCGAGATGGGGCGCGTGCTTACCGTAATGGCCATCGGTGCCGGTGCGATGACGGTGTCCCATGCCAACGATAGCTTTTTCTGGGTCGTGACCCAGTTCAGCCGTATGAAGGTCTCCACGGCCTACCGTGCGCAGACGGTCGCAACCCTGATCCAGGGGATCGCCGGCATCATCACCGTCTGGCTGCTCAGCCTGGTTCTGCTGTAATCCGCTTTATCGGCAGGCGGCTATGGTCGCCTGCCTCCTTTCGAGGTACCTATCATGAAAATCGTCATTGCTCCTGATTCCTTCAAGGAGAGCCTCAGCGCACCCGACGTGGCCGCTGCCATCGCCCGCGGTTGGCAGCAGGTGTTTCCCGAGGCCGAGTGTTTGCTGAGGCCAATGGCCGATGGCGGCGAAGGCACGGTCGATGCGCTGCTCGCTGCCGTCGGCGGCGAGCGCCGCGAGTGTGAGGTGCGGGGCCCCATGGGTGAGCCGGTCAAGGCGCATTGGGGTTGGCTGGGGCAGGGCACAGCGGTTATCGAGATGGCTGCTGCCAGTGGCTTGCACTGGGTGCCGCGTGAACAACGCGATGCTCGTCTGGCCTGCAGCTTCGGCACTGGCGAACTGATCCGCGAGGCGCTGGATGCCGGTGCTACGCGCATCATCCTGGGGCTGGGCGGCAGTGCCACCAATGACGCCGGTGCTGGCCTGTTGCAGGCGCTGGGGATGCGCTTTCTCGATGTCCAGGGGCGCGAGCTAGCGCCGGGTGGCGCGGCTTTGGCCGGTCTCGACCAGCTTGATCTGAGTGGGCTCGACGCGCGTCTGCTCAAGGTGCAGATCGAGGTCGCTGCTGATGTCGACAATCCCTTGTGCGGGCCACGCGGCGCAACCGCGGTGTTCGGTCCGCAGAAGGGGGCGAAGCCTGAGCATGTCGCGGAGCTGGATACGGCGCTCGGTCGCTTCGCCCGTATCGTGGCGGCGACGCTGGGCGAGGACCACGCCGAGTTCCCTGGTGTGGGCGCGGCGGGCGGTCTCGGCTTCGCTGCGCGTGCCTTCCTCAAGGCCAGTTTCCGCCCCGGTATCGCGCTGGTGGCCGAATTGTCCGGCCTCGCCGCGGCGGTGGAGAACGCGGATCTGGTGATTACCGGGGAAGGGCGCATGGATGCCCAGACCCTGCACGGCAAGACACCGGTCGGCGTAGCGCGCGTGGCGCGTGCGGCCGGGGTGCCGGTCATCGCCTTGTCCGGTAGCCTGGGCGACAACTATCAAGCGCTGTACGAGGCGGGTATCGAAGCTGCATTCAGCCTGGCGCCGGGCCCGTTGTCCCTGGAGCAGGCGATGGCCTGTGCGGCGGCTGAGTTGCAGGCGCGTACCGCGGATATCGCCCGGCTCTGGCGCCTTGCTCGCTCCTGATAGGGCGAACCTGGCTGAACTTGGTCTGTCTGAAATAACTATTGTTCAGGCTCCTCCGTGACAGATACGCTCGCCCGGCGTCTAATGGATTGAGATACCTCTGGAGGAATTGCTATGCGTAAACCCACTCTGCTCATTACCTCGCTGGCCGCGATGCTGGCCCTCGGGGGTTGTCAGTCCAGCCTGACCGGCGATACCTACAGCCGCGATGAGGCCCGAGCGGTGCAAACAGTACGCATGGGCACCATCGAATCGCTGCGCCCGGTGAAGATCGAAGGAACCAAGACACCGATCGGTGCAGGTGCCGGTGCTGTGGTTGGTGGCATCGGTGGTAGTGGCCTCGGTGGCGGGCGCGGCAGCGCGGTCCTGGCTGTGGTCGGTGCCGTTGCCGGTGGTTTGTTGGGCGCCGCTGCTGAAGAAGGTCTGACCCGGACTCAGGGTGTTGAGATCACCGTGCGTGAGGACGACGGCACCATGCGCGCCTACGTCCAGGAAGTCGAGCCGAACCAGGTGTTCCGCGTCGGCGAGCGCGTGCGCATCATGACGGTCAACGGTACCAGTCGCGTTACCCACTGATCGTTACAAGCCAGCCGGAGCAGCTTTGGTTGCTCCGGCTTTTTGTTGTCAGTGATCCCGGGCGACAACTTGTCGGGCTTGCGCAAAAGAAGCGTTCCCGGCAATTTTTTGTGGCCTCGCTATAGTGCTGGCCGGCTTTCAGCAGCGCTTCCAGTCGCCTGCATGTTACCAAGTGTGTTTAACGATAATTCAATGCATGACGTTGTCTTGATAGTTATGGATAATCGGTCGTTATGCTTATGCCGACAACGACTTAGCTGCTTCGTTGTGGTGCATGGACTGTCACCGTCAGGGAGTTGCGACTCCAATTCGCGTCGTTGGGTCGTTTGACCTGGCGTGCCTGCTAAAGGGGTTTTTCGATGGCGCTTGCGTTGATTGTCGCCTTGCCATTTCTGGGTCTGTTTCTACCCGTGTTGGCTGACCGCCTGGGCCGTTCCGCCTGCGCGGCGGCAGCGGCCATAGCGCCCGTTGCGGCGCTGATCCTGTTGTTCAACCACCAGTCAGCGGTGTTTGCCGGTGAAGTGCTGCGGGTCAAGCTTGAGTGGTTGCCGCATCTTGGCCTGAACCTCAGCCTGCGCCTCGACGGCCTGGGTTTCCTGTTTGCCCTGCTGATTCTCGGCATCGGCCTGCTGGTGATCCTCTACGCCCGTTATTACCTGGCCAAGACCGAGCCAATGGGGCGCTTCTTCGCTTTCCTGCTGCTGTTCATGGGCGCCATGCTCGGCGTGGTGCTCTCGGAAAACCTGCTGCTGATGCTGATGTTCTGGGAGCTGACCAGCCTGTCGTCGTTCCTGCTGATCGGCTTCTGGGGTTCGCGCTCCGAGGCCCGCAAGGGCGCGCGCATGGCGTTGGCGATCACCGGCGGCGGTGGTCTGGCGCTGCTTGCCGGCATCCTGCTGATCGGCCATATCGCCGGCAGCTTCGAGCTGTCGCAGGTGCTGGCGGCTGGTTACGCGATTCGCGCACATGAGTTGTATCCGCTGGCGCTGGTACTGGTGCTGCTGGGTGTGTTCACCAAGTCGGCGCAGTTCCCCTTCCACTTCTGGCTGCCCCATGCGATGGCAGCGCCAACGCCGGTTTCGGCCTATCTGCACTCGGCAACCATGGTCAAGGCCGGGGTATTTTTGCTGGCGCGCCTGTACCCGGCGCTGGCCGGCTCCGACTGGTGGTTCTACATGGTCAGCATGACCGGCTTGGCCACCTTGCTGGTCGGTGCGGTCATGGCACTGTTCCAGCATGACCTCAAAGGCTTGCTGGCGTACTCGACCATCAGCCACCTGGGCCTGATCACGTTGCTGTTCGGTCTCGATACCCAGTTGGCTGCCGTGGCGGCGGTGTTCCACATCATCAACCATGCCACTTTCAAGGCCTCGCTGTTCATGGCTGCGGGCATCATCGATCACGAAACCGGCAGCCGCGACATGCGGCGAATAAACGGCTTGTGGAAGTACATGCCGCATACAGCGGTGCTGGCGATGGTGGCAGCTTCGGCGATGGCTGGCGTGCCGCTGCTCAACGGTTTTTTGAGCAAGGAAATGTTCTTCACCGAAACCCTGCACCAGCACCTGCTGGGCGGTTTCAACTGGGTGATTCCGGCAGCGGCAACCCTGGCCGGCGTGTTCTCGGTGGCCTACTCGCTGCGCTTCATCCATGACGTATTCTTCAACGGCGAGCCGATCGACCTGCCCAAGTACCCGCCGCACGAGCCACCGCGCTACATGAAAGTGCCGGTTGAGGTGCTGGTCTTCCTCTGCCTGCTGGTCGGCATCGTGCCAGCCTACACGGTAGCGCCGTTGTTGGCCGCCGCCGCCGCTTCGACCCTGGGTGGCGAGCTGCCTGAGTACAGCCTGGCCATCTGGCACGGCTTCAACCTGCCGCTGCTGATGAGTTTCGTTGCGCTGTTTGGCGGCATTCTCGTCTACACCTGCCGCAAGCCATTGTTCCGCTGGTACGAGGGGCTGCCCAACCTCGATGCCAAGGATGCCTTCGATCAGGTGGTGCGTTACATGACGCGCCTGTCCGTGCGCATCACCGTGCTGCTGGAAAGCGGCTCGCAGCAGCGTTACCTGGCCTGGATGCTGGGCAGTGCCCTGACCCTGGTGATCATCGCGCTGTCGCCGCTTGAGCAGTTGACCGGTAGCGTGGCGATGACGCCGATCGATCCGCTGACAACCATTGGTATGTTGATTCTGATGCTGACTGCGGTGCTCACCGTGGTTTTCCACCGTCGCCGTCTGGTGGCACTGATGATTCTCAGCGCTGCAGGTCTGATGGTGGCGCTGGCCTTTGCCCGCTTCTCCGCCCCGGATCTGGCGCTGACCCAGCTGTCGGTGGAAGTGGTGACCATCATCCTGCTGATGCTCACCCTGTACTTCATGAGCGATCGCACTCCCTCGGAGTCGAGCAGCTTGCGTGGTCTGCGTGATCTGACCCTGGCGTTGGGCAGCGGCACCATGGTGGCGATGCTGACCTATGCGGTGCTGACCCGTCCCTATCAGAGCATTTCGTCGTTCTTCCTCGAGAACAGCGTCTCCGGCGGTGGTGGCACCAATGTGGTCAATGTGATCCTGGTGGACTTCCGTGGTTTCGATACCCTGGGTGAGATCACCGTTTTGGCGATTGCCGCCATCGGCATCTACGCGCTGCTGTATGGTTTGCACCTGCCACATCCGAGCCACGACAAGAACGGGCGGCCGTGGTCGACCGATGCGCACCCGATGATTCTCGATATGCTCTCGCGCGCCATGCTGCCGATGGCGTTGCTGGTATCGGCGTTCATCTTCCTGCGCGGGCACAACCTGCCAGGTGGCGGTTTCATCGCCGGCCTGATCACCTCGGTGGCGCTGATCCTGCAGTACATCTCCCACGGCGTAACCTGGACGCAGGAGCGTCTGAAGTTCAGCTATCACGCCACCGCCGGTTGGGGTGTGCTGATTGCCGGCCTGACCGGTCTGGGCAGTTGGGCCTTTGGCTCGCCGTTCCTGACCTCGGCGTTCGGCCATTTCCATATTCCGCTGATCGGCGAAATCGAACTGGCTACTGCCATTCTCTTCGATCTCGGGGTGTTCCTGGCTGTTGTCGGCGCCACTCTGTTGATTCTTTCCAATATCGGCCATGTCAGTCAGGACGAGTCGTGCAAGGAGGTCATCTGATATGGAGGCAGTATTCGCAATCACCCTTGGAGTACTGACGGCCAGTGGCGTGTACCTGCTGCTGCGCGCGCGCATCTTCCCGGTGGTGATGGGGCTGACCCTGATCTCGTATGCGGTCAACCTCTTCATCTTCTCCATGGGACGCCTCGGCACCGGCGTGCCGGCGGTAATCGGCAAAAGCGCCGAGCACGGTGATCCGCTGCCGCAGGCACTGGTGCTCACCGCCATCGTCATTGGCTTCGCCATGACCGCGTTCGTCGTGGTGCTGGCCTTGCGCGGGCTGGGTGAGCTGAAAACCGATCACGTCGATGGTGAGGAGCCGCGCGCATGAGTCACGCCATCATCCTTCCCATTCTGCTGCCGTTGTTCATTGGGGCGTTGTTGCTGGTTGGCCACAGTTGGTCGCGTACGCTCAAGCGCGGCATTTCCCTGGTGGGCTGCCTGGCCTTGCTGCCGGTGTGTGCCTATCTGGTGGCGCTGGCCGGAACCGGACAGTTGCAGGTCTACGCCCTGGGTAATTGGGCGCCACCGTTCGGCATCATGCTTTTGCTCGACCGTTTCAACGCCGCATTGCTGCTGCTCACCGCGGTGCTGGCGTGCTTGGCGCTGATCTATGCCTGCCGTGGCGACGATGAGCGTGGGCCGAACTTCCATGCGCTGTTTCAGTTTCAGTTGTTGGGTATCAATGGTGCGTTCCTCACCGCTGACCTGTTCAACTTGTTCGTGTTCTTCGAGATCCTGCTGATCGCCTCCTATGCGTTGCTGCTGCATGGCAACCGCGCCAATCAGGTGCGGGCCGGCGTGCATTACGTGGTGCTCAACCTGCTGGGTTCGTCGTTCTTCCTGATCGGCGTCAGCCTGCTGTATGGTCTGACCGGCACCCTGAACATGCCGGATCTGGCTGTACGCGTGGCCAGTGCCGAGGTTGCCGATGCGCCGCTGATCAAGGCGGCCGCCTACCTGCTGCTGATCGTCTTCGGCCTAAAGGCTGCGGTGCTGCCGCTGTGCTTCTGGCTGCCGCGTGCCTATGCTGCGGCGCCTGCTTCGGTGGCCGCGTTGTTCGCGATCATGACCAAGGTGGGCTTCTATGCCATCGTCCGCGTGTTCACCCTGGTGTTCGGCGAACAGGCCGGGCCGCTGGCCAATCTTGGTCATGAACTGCTCTGGTGGCTGGCGTTGCCGACCATTGTCTTTGGTGTGATCGGTGCCCTTGGGGCGCGTCAACTGCAGGCGCTGCTGGCCTATCTGGTGGTGATTTCGGTGGGTACGCTGATGGTGGGGTTTGCCATCGGCAATGTCGCGGCCCTGAGTGCGGCGCTTTACTACCTGCTGCACAGCACGCTGATCAGTGCGGCGTTGTTCCTCCTGGCGGGCCTGGTGGTCGCTCAGCGTGACAGTGCCGGTGGCGATCTGCAGCAGGAACGTGTACTGCGTCAGCCACTGGTGCTGGGCAGCCTGTTCTTCTTTGCCTCGATTTCCGTGGCCGGGCTGCCGCCATTCTCCGGCTTCCTCGGCAAGATGCTGTTGCTGCGCGCAGCCGAGCCCGGCTGGCAGGCCTGGAGTCTGTGGCCGGTGGTGCTGATCGGCGGGCTGTTGACACTGGTGGCGCTCAGCCGCGCCGGGACCAGCCTGTTCTGGCTGGGCCATGGCGCCGACGCGGCACCTGCTAAAGCCGAACCGGCTGACCGCGTCAGCCTGCTGGCTGCGCTGGGCTTGCTGCTGGCCAGTCCGCTGTTGATGGTCGCTGCGGCGCCGATCATGACCTACCTGGAGGCTGCTGCTGCGCAATTGCTCGATCTGCAACCCTATCTGTCCATCATTGCCGGAGGTGCGGCATGAGGCGTTTCTTCCCCCATCCGCGGATGATGCTGGTGCTGACAGTGCTCTGGCTGCTGCTGGCCAACACCTTCAACCTGGGGCATGTCCTGCTCGGTCTGTTTCTCGGCTGGGCCATCGTGCACCTGTGCGGCGACTTTCTGCTGAACGTGCCCAGGGTACGCAAGCCGCTGGGGTTGCTGCTGTTCATTGGCAAGGTTTTCTACGACATCGTGGTGGCCAACCTGCAGGTAGTCAGGCTGGTGCTGGGGCCGAAATCGCGGCTCAACCCGGCATTCGTCGAGTTGCCGGTGGAGATCGAGGATGAATTCGTTCTGGCTGCGCTGGCCTGCATCATTTCGCTGACGCCAGGCACGGTGTCTGCCGGGCTCAGCTCTGATCACAAGACGCTGTTGCTGCACGGCCTGGACGTGCCTGACCACGATGCGCTGATTGCCGAGATCAAGAGCCGTTACGAAGCACCGCTGCTGGAGATTTTCGAATGCTCGAGAACGTAGTCTTTCTGTGCATGGGCATCCTTACGCTGGCCATGCTGCTCAACGTTGCGCGTCTGGTCATGGGGCCGAGCGTGGTCGACCGTGTCCTGGCGCTGGATACGCTTTACATCAACGCACTGGCGCTGATCGTGCTGTTCGGCATCTGGCTGGCCTCGGATCTGTTCTTCGAAGCTGCCCTGCTGATCGCGGTGATGGGCTTCGTCGGTACGGTCGCGGTGGGTAAACACCTGCTGCACGGCGACATCATCGATTAAGGGAGAATGCCCATGCCTTTCTGGCTGGAACTGTTGATTTGCGCCTGCCTGATCCTCGGCAGCCTGTTCGCCCTGGTCGGTGCCATCGGGCTGTATCGCCTGCCGGATTTCTTCACCCGCCTGCACGGCCCGACCAAGGCCACGACGCTGGGCGTCGGCGCTACGCTGATCGCTTCGATGCTGTTCTTCGCTCATCACACCGGCAGTCTCAGTCTGCATGAGCTGCTGATCACCTTGTTCCTGTTCCTCACTGCGCCGGTCAGTGCGCACATCCTGTCCAAGGCGGCGATGCAGCAGAAGGTCGAGCTGACCGAGAAGACCCGTGGCCAGCCGTGGGACGATGATCACTGATTCACTGTCAGGTATTTCTCGTGCCTGGCTGTCACTGTCGCCAGGCAATTCCCCGGCCTAGACTGCGCCCTGAAATCAAGTTCAGGGGGAGTTGGGAGCATGAGCGAGCTGATCATTCGTCAGGCCGTTGCCGAGGATATCGAAGCGCTCTGCGCGCTGATTCTCGAGCATGGGCCCAACCCCTGGAATCATCTGCCCGAAGCCGAGGTTCGCCAGCACCTGCAGGGTATTGCGGCAAGTACGACCTTGGCCATGCTGGCCGAGGTGCAGGGGCAACTGCTGGGGTTCGTCAGTTATCGCCTGACCCAGGATTTCGCCGCTCATCAACCTGCGGCGCGTACCAGGCATGTGCATGGCTACATCTGCGAGGCGGTGGTGCATCGCGACTGTGTCGGCCGAGGATTGGGCGCGCGCCTTCTGCGCGAGGCCGTCACCGAGCTGTGGCGGCTGGGCGTCAGCGATATCTATATCGATCGTCACGAAGAGAATGCGGCATCGGCAGGGATGATGCGCAAGGCTGGCTTCAGTGAGCTGCTGACCTATGCCGACCCGGCGCGTCGACCAAATGGTTCGCGGCGTTCGACCCTTTGCTGCCAGCGCCACGAGGATCTTTGATGCTTCTGCGGCTGGGCGCTATCACGACTGACGGATATCCGTAGGGTGGGTTAGGCGCCTGTCACCTATCCCGATGAGCCTAAAAAATCGTTGCGCCGTAACCCACCATTGGCGCAGCGCAGGACAATCGCCTGGTGGGTTACGCGGCGCACTACTATGGCGGTGATCAGACATTCGCAGGCTTGGCGCCGCTAACCCACCCTACCAGGCTGCCCGAGATCCGTAGGGTGGGTTAGGCGCCTGTCACCTATCTTGATGAGCCCGCAAAGTCCGTTGCGCCGTAACCCACCATTGGCGCAATGCTCGACCATCGCCTGGTGGGGTACGCGGCGCACTACGATGGCGGTGATCGGACCTTCGCAGGTTTGGCGCCGCTAACCCACCCTACGTGGTATGTGATCCGAAGAGAGTTTAGCGATTCAACCCAAGCATGCTCTTGGCCACGGCCTCGGCCACACGAATGCCGTCGACCCCGGCCGAGAGGATTCCACCGGCATAGCCGGCGCCTTCACCGGCCGGGTACAAACCCTTGAGGTTCAGACTCTGCAGGTCGTCGCCACGGGTGATGCGTACCGGTGAGGAGGTGCGTGTCTCGATGCCGGTGAGCACTGCATCGGCCAGGTCGAAGCCCTTGATCTGCTTGCCGAAGGCCGGCAATGCTTCGCGGATGGCTTCGATGGCGAAGTCCGGCAGCGAGGGCGCCAGATCGCCCAGTTTCACGCCCGGCTTGTAGGAGGGTTGCACTTCGCCGAGGGCGGTGGACGGCTTGCCTTTTATGAAGTCGCCGACCAGTTGTCCGGGCGCCTCGTAGTTGCGCCCGCCGAGCACGTAGGCGTGCGATTCCAAGCGTTCCTGCAGTTCCACACCGGCCAGCGGGCCACCCGGATAGTCCTGCTCGGGAGTGATGCCGACGACGATGCCGGCGTTGGCGTTGCGCTCGTTGCGCGAGTACTGGCTCATGCCGTTGGTGACCACGCGCTCCGGCTCGGAGGTGGCGGCGACCACAGTACCGCCCGGGCACATGCAGAAGCTGTAGACCGAGCGACCGTTGCTGGCGTGGTGCACCAGCTTGTAATCGGCAGCGCCGAGTTTCGGGTGGCCTGCGTATTTGCCCAGGCGGGCGCGGTCGATCAGCGACTGCGGGTGTTCGATGCGGAAGCCGACCGAGAAGGGCTTGGCTTCCAGGTACACGCCGCGGGCATGGAGCATGCGGAAGGTGTCGCGTGAGCTGTGGCCGAGGGCGAGCACCACATGGCGGCTGAGGATCTGCTCGCCACTTTCCAGAACTACGCCGGTGAGCTGATCGTCTTCGATCAGCAGGTCGCTGACACGCTCCTGGAAACGCACTTCGCCGCCGAGAGCCTTGATCTCTTCACGCATGGTGGCGACCACGCCAGTCAGGCGGAAGGTGCCGATATGCGGCTTGCTGACGTAAAGGATCTCGTCCGGCGCGCCAGCCTTGACGAACTCCTGCAGCACCTTGCGCCCGTGGTGATGCGGGTCCTTGATCTGGCTGTACAGCTTGCCGTCGGAGAAGGTGCCTGCGCCGCCTTCGCCGAACTGCACGTTGGATTCCGGGTTGAGCTGGTTCTTGCGCCACAGGCCCCAGGTGTCCTTGGTGCGTTGGCGTACTTCCTTGCCGCGCTCGAGCACGATGGGGCGCAGGCCGGCCTGGGCCAGGATCAGCGCGGCGAATATGCCGCAGGGGCCGAAACCGACCACGATCGGGCGTTCGTCCAGCGGCGTTTCAGCTTTGCCCACTGGTTTGTAGGCGATGTCCGGTGCCGGGCCAACATGCTTGTCATCACTCAGGCGAGCGAGCAGGGCGGCTTCGTCTTTCACCTCACAGTCGATGGTGTAGATGAACGGCATGTCGCCGTACTTCTTGCGCGCATCGTAGCTGCGCTTGAACACGCTGAAGGTCAGCAGGTCATTGTCGGCGATGCCCAGGCGCTGGACGATAGCCGGGCGCAGGGCATCATCGGCATGGTCGAGGGGCAGTTTCAGTTCGGTCAGGCGAAGCATGGGCAGTGTCCTGGTTGGCCGGTGGTGATCCGGCAAGGTGGAAAAGGGCGGCAATTGTACAGGATCGCTGTCCCAGAGGCCCGTACGCTCGCTCAGGCCTCATCAGTTACGCATGGCGCCGAAATGCGCGCAGCCGCGTAGTACCTGGCCGTCGAGGCGCAGTTCGGCGCTGAGGTGATTGACCGTGCCGCTCATGCTGTCGACGCAGCGCTGCGGCGCCACCCACAGATCCAGATGCTGGCCGTTGGCTTCGCTGCTGAAATTCAGGCGGCCATCCGGCAGCTGCTCTTCCAGGTAGGGCAGGGCCAGCGGCTCCTGCTCGGGACGATTGAGCACCAGGCCCTTGCTGCCGACTTCCAGTTGCCAGAACGGCTCGTTGCCGCTGGCGCGCAGGGCCAGGCGTTTGAAGTTGAGGTCGTCGCAGCTAGGCCCCTCACCTTGCAGGCGATAGATCTGGTTGACCTCGAAACGGCCGTCGTTGCCTTTGCCCTGGCTGCCGCCCAGGCGACCGGTCAGATCGGCGAACAGGCTGCTGTGACCATCGTTGCCGAGTTGTGTGACTTCACGCTCGATGCTGGTGTTGCCAGCATCGGCCAGTACGAAGCGGCGCTGTTCCTGGCAGGGCATGAACACCAACTGTCCATTATCGACCTGTACCTGGCCTTGCAGGCGGGTGGCCGGGGGCGGGCCTTCCGGCTTGCCGGTGTAGACCTGGCAGGCAGCCAGAAGGGGGAGCAGGGCAACGCTGGTCAGCAGGGAGCGGGTGATGGACATGAGTCTCTCCAGATACGAGCAGCCACCATAGCCACAGCGCGACCTCGGCTCAAGCCGTGAGCATGAAAGTCGCGCAGCGACTTCCCCCCTGCTGTCCTTCTCCCTCTGGGAGAAGGTGGCGCGAAGCGCCGGATGAGGGGGCATACCACGCAGGCTTTCATTGTTCGGCTGCTGTTGCAGCATGCCCCGGCTTTGACTGAGCCGCGCGAGTACGGCCTAATTCGCCCCTTCATAAACCGTCGAGCAGCTTCTGCAATGCCCAACCCCGCCATGCGTCCCAGCACGCTTCATTTGCCCCAGGGCCGCTGGGCGACGGTGCTCGATTGCCTGTGCGATCACTTTCCCGCCATCGACCGCGCCACCTGGCTGCAACGTATGGCGCGCGGTCGGGTGCTGGATGCGGCCGGTGCGCCTATCGATGCCACGCACCCTTATCGCGTCTGGCTCAAGGTGCGCTATTTCCGTGAGGTGCCGAACGAGACGCCGATTCCCTTCGACGAGCAGGTGCTGTGGCAGGACGAGCACCTGCTGGTCGCCGACAAACCGCATTTTCTGCCGGTGATGCCGGCTGGTGAGTACGTCGAGCAGACCCTGCTGGCACGCCTGATCAAGCGCACCGGCAATCCTGACCTGGTGCCGATCCACCGCATCGACCGACTGACGGCTGGCCTGGTGTTGTTCTCGGTCAACCCGGCCAGTCGTGGCCAGTATCAGGCGCTGTTTCGCCAGCGCGCGGTGGAGAAACGCTACGAGGCTATCGCTCCGGCATTGGCGCAGTTGCAGTTTCCCTACCTGCACCGTTCACGCATGGTCGACGGTGAGCCGTTCTTTCGCATGCAGGAAGTCGCAGGCGAGGCCAACAGCGAAACCCGAATCGAGGTGCTGGAACGACGCGGCGAACTGTGGCGTTACGGCTTGTCGCCGGTAACCGGGCGTAAGCACCAACTGCGCGTGCATCTGGCCGGGCTCGGTGCGCCCATCGTCGGCGACGATTTCTATCCACAGTTGCTGGAGTCGCGTAATCAGCCGGATGACTACGGCAAGCCGCTCAAGCTGCTGGCGCGCGGCTTGCGCTTCGTCGATCCGGTCAGTGGTCAAGTGCGTGAGTTCGAGAGCGAGTTGCAGCTGCAGTGGTAGCTTCCGCTCGTAGGAGGGGCTTCAGCCGCGAGCTTTTCGCCGCTACGACTGCATGGATGCAGGAGGTAGCGCGAAGCAGGATGCCAGAGCCGAAAGCTTCTTCCACAGTCGCGTAGGGCGTACTCGCGAAGCAGTACGCCGCAGGGGGGCGCAAGCTCGCAGCCCAAGCGGCGGATTGTTCGCTGGCGCTCCGAGCGGTCGGCGTTCCGGTCCGCCCTACGCGTGGCGCTTGCACCAGAGCTTGAATAAGGGTTCTGCCAGGAACATCACCAGAAACAGCCGTAGCACCTGCAATGCAGTCACCAGCGCCACCGACAGCTGCAAGGCTTCGGCGGTCAGGTACAGCTCGGTAATGCCGCCGGGCATCATGCCCAGCATCAGCGACAGGTGGTCTTCGCCAGCCAACCAACCGAGGGCTTCGCCGAGCACGGCAGCGGCGAGCATCGCCAGCAAGGTGAAGGCCAGCACGCGGGCGAGAAAACCCGGTGCACTGCGGAAGAAAGCGCGATCGAAGTGACAGCCCAGAGCGCAACCAATTAGCCACTGGCCGAGCTGGCCGAGGCCTGGCGGCAGGCCCAGATGCAGGTCGAAGCCGGCGCTGGCAACGGCGCAGACAGTCAGTGGGCCGAGCATCCATGGGTTGGGTTGTTTCAGGCGGCCCCAGAGCATTGCTAGCAGAGCGCCAGCCGCGAGCAGGCCGATCAGCCAGGTCCAGTCCACCGGCGCGCGAGTCGGGGCGCTGACGGCGGGCAGACCCCAGGTGAACAGCGCCGGAATCAGCAGCACCACCAGCAGCAGACGCAGGCTGTGCGCCGCTGCCACTCTTGCCGGTTGGGCATCGTGACGCAGGGCCAGGTTGACCATCTCGCTGGCGCCGCCAGGCATGCTGGCGAAGAAGGCGGTGGCGCGGTCGACGCCAGCACGACGCAGGATGGCAATGCCGATCAGGCTCAGCAGCAGCGTGCCGAAGGCGCCCATAACGATCACGGGCAAGTGGCTGAGCACCTGTTCCAGCACTTCGCTGGTGAAGTGCAGGCCGATGCCGCTGGCGACCAGCCATTGGCCGGCCTTGCGCCCGCCCGGCAGTTCACTGAAGGCACGATTGGCCAGGCAGCGCACGAGGATTACCGCCAACAACGAGCCGACCATCCACGGCAAAGGCCAGCCGGCGAGGCTGGCCAGGTAACCGCCGACCACTCCGGCCAGCGGCGTTACCCAAAGATCACGCGGCAGTGGCATCAGCCCCAGCCTTGATCTGCTTGCGTCGACGCATCCAGCGGATGCCCGGCAGGGCCAGCATCAGTACAACAAGCGCCCACAGCACCAGGGTGATCGGGCTGCCCCAGAGGATGTTCAGCTCACCAGCGGAAATCGATAGGGCGCGACGCAGGTTGTCCTCCATCATTTCGCCCAGCACGAAGCCGAGTATCACCGCCGACAGTGGGAAGTCCAGCTTGCGCAGGATATAGCCGAACACACCGAGGCCGATCATCAGCACCAGGTCGAAGGTGGTGCTGTGCACTGCGTACACGCCGACCATGCTGATCACGGTGATGGCAGGTACCAGCACCCAGTTCGGCACGCTGAGCATGCGCGAGAACAGGCCGACCAGCGGGATGTTCATCACCAGCAGGATGACGTTACCGATGAACAGCGAGGCGATCAGGCCCCAGACCACATCTGGCTGCTGTTCGAACAACAGCGGGCCAGGGGTGATGTTGTACAGCGTCAGTGCGCCGATCATCACCGCGGTGGTGCCCGAACCCGGTACACCAAGCGTGAGCATCGGGATCAGCGAACCGCAGGCCGAGGCGTTGTTGGCAGACTCGGGAGCTGCCAGGCCGCGCAGGTCGCCCTCGCCAAACTTGCCGCTGTCACCGGCCAGGCGCTTTTCGGTCATGTAGGTCATGGCGCTGGCGATGGTCGCTCCGGCACCAGGCAGTACGCCAATCACGAAACCGGCGACCGAGCTGCGAATCATGGTCCAGAAGGTGAAGCAGTATTCCTTGAAGTTGAACAGCACGCGGCCGCTGGCTTTCACGGCTTTCTGGCCGTTGTGGGTGTTTTCCAGCATCAGCAGAATCTCGCTGACACTGAAGAAGCCGATGACCACGATGACGAACTGGATGCCGTCGGACAGGCTGACGCTGTCGAAGGTGAAGCGGTATACCCCCGTAGTGGAGTCCACCCCGACCGTGGCCAGGGCCAGGCCGATCAGGGCCGAGAGCAGGGTCTTGACCGGTTTGTCGCCGACCATACCGCCGAGACAGGCAATGGCGAAGATCATCAGCACGAAGTACTCGGCCGGACCGAAGGCCACTGCCCACTTCGCCAGAATCGGCGCGAACAGCACCACACCACAGGTGGCGATCATGCTGCCGGTGAAGGAGCTGACTGCCGACAACGATAGGGCGATACCCGCTTTGCCCTGACGTGCCAGCGGGTAGCCGTCGAGGGTGGTCATGACTGCAGCGGCATCACCAGGCACGTTGAGCAGAATGGCGGAGATACGGCCGCCGTACTCGCAGCCCAGGTAGACGGCGGCGAGCAGAATCAGTGCGGTTTCCGGCGGCAGGCCGAGGGCGAAGGCCAACGGCAGCAGCAGGGCCACGCCGTTGATCGGGCCGAGACCCGGCAGCAGGCCGACCACGGTGCCGACGAAGGCGCCGAACAGCGCCACCAGCAGGTTGGTCGGCCTGGTGGCGACGTCGAAGCCCTGCATGAGGAAGTTGAGGGTTTCCATTTCAGCTCTCCACGAAAGCGTCTAACAGGCCGAGCGGCAGGGGCACGTCCAGCAACAGGTCGAACAGGCTGTACAACAGCACGCCCATCAGCACCGCGCTGATCGCGCAGGGAAGCGGACGGCCGGTGAACAGCAGGCCGAGGGCGAAGGTGGCCAGGGCGGTGCTGACGACGAAGCCGAGCAGCTCGAAGGTCAGCGCATAGGCCAGCAGCACCACCACGCACAGGGCGCTGCGCAACGCCATGGGAACGTCCAGGCGTTGCTCGAGCATGCCGGGTTTGATGATCAGCCACAGGCTGCCGGCGCCCATCAGGCCCAGCAGCAGCAGGGGATAGGCGCGCGGGCCGACCGGGTCGTAGGCGAAGGGCGCCTGGAAGCCCCAGGCAACGACAGCGAGCCAGGCGCACAGCAGCAGCCAGATCGCGGAGAACAGGCGAACGTACATGGTGTTTTACCTCGGGAGCGCCGGCCGCCGCATGGCGGCCGAACGCGGATTGCGCAAGGAGTGTTACTGGACCAGACCGAACTCGCCGGCCAGCGCCTTGTATTCCTCCACCTGCTTGTGCACGAAGGCATCGAGCTCGTCGCCGGTCAGCGACAGGGGAAACAGGTCGCGTTGTTCACGCAGGGTGGCGAAATCGTCACGGGCGAGCATCTGGTCGAACTGGGTCTTCCACCAGTTGAATTCCTCGTCCTTGACCTGCGGGCCCATGTAAAAGCCGCGGATCACCGGCCAGCTGATGTCGAAGCCCTGCTCCTTGGCGGTGGGGATGTCGGCCAGCTTGCCCGGCAGGCGCTCGTCGGCCAGCACGGCGAGGATGCGGATCTTGCCGGCAGCCAGCTGCGGGGTGACTTCGCCGAGGCCGCTGGAAGTGACCTGGACGTGGCCGCCGAGCATGGCGGTGAGGGTTTCGCCGCCGCCTTCGAAGGCGACGTAGCGCAGGTTCTGCGGGTCGATACCGGCTGCGCGGGCGATCAGCGCGGTCTGCATCCAGTCCTGGCCGCCGATGGTGGCGCCAGCGCCGAACACCACGCTGCTCGGGTCCTTCTTCAGCGCCGCGACCAGTTCACCGAGGTTCTGCCAGGGCGCGTCTTCACGCACGGAGATGGCGCCGTAGTCGGTGCCGATGGCCGCCAGCCAGCGTACGGCGGTCTCGTCGTAGCGGCCGAACTTGCCCTGGGCCAGGTTGAGCAGGGAGCCCGAGGAGAAGGCGGTGATGGTGCCCGGGTCCTTGGCACGCTGCGCGACCACGGCGTTGTAGGCCACGGCGCCGACGCCGCCGGGCATGTAGGTGACGCGCATCGGCGCCTTGAGCAGGCCGGTGTCCTTGAGGCCGCTCTGGGCCAGCTTGCAGGTCAGGTCGAAGCCGCCGCCGGGCTTGGCCGGGGCGATGCATTCCGGGCGCTTGGGTTCGGCAGCCAGCAGTTGGCCGGCGAAGGCCAGGCAGGCGGTGGCCAGGGCGGCACGGGTCAGGACAGATTTCATGATGATGATTCCTCGCGAGTCTTGTTGTTGTTTACCAGATTGGCAGGGTGTAGCCGACGATGACGCGATTCTCGTCCGCATCGCGGGCGAAGTCGGAGCGGAAGCTGGCGTTGCGTACCCGTACGTAGAGGTCCTTGAGCGGGCCGCTTTGCACCACGTACTTGAATTCGATATCGCGTTCCCACTCGCCGCCACGCTCGTCTGAGCCGGCAACACGAGCGTCATCGCCACGGATGTAGCGGGTCATGAAGGTCAGGCCGGGAACCCCGATGCTGGCGAAGTTGTAATCGTAGCGGGCCTGCCAGGAACGTTCGTCGGCGTTGGCGAAGTCGTTGATCTGCACGAAGTTGACCAAGAACGGATCGCTGCCATCGATGTAGGCAAAGCCGGTGTCGCCGCTCATGTCCTGGAAGCCCAGGCCGAACTTGTGGCTACCCAGGCCGTAGCTGACCATGGCGTTGAAGGTCTGGTTGTCGACCTTGCCGGCGTTGGCCGCGCCGCTGTCACGACTGACGATATAACGCACGTCGCTGCTCAGGGTGCCCGCACCGACCTTGTGGCTGCTGAGCAGACCGAAGAAGTGCTGGCGATAGATGTCATCCAGATCGGCAAAGTAGTAACGGCCGGTGAAACCAGGGGCGAACTTGTAGTCGACGCCGGCCAGGTCCAGGTGGTCGGCTTCGACGCCAGAGGCGAAGCGGCGGTTCTTGGCGTTGAGCACCATCTCTTCGGAGTTGGTCGAAGCGCGGTCGATGACCTTGTCCAGGCGGCCACCGGTGAAGGTCAGGCCTTCCAGTTCGGAGGAGGTGAGCAGGCCGCCTTCGAATACCTGCGGCAGCAGGCGGCTGTCACTGGCCTTGACCACTGGCAGTTCCGGCACGTGCGAGCCGTAGCGCAGTTCGGTGGCAGAGACCTTGACCTTGCCCGTCAGGCCCAGGCGGCTGAATTCGTCGGCGGAGCGGCCATCGTCGTGTACCGGCAGCAGGTCGGTGCCGGTGCGGCCGCGACCGGAGTCGAGCTTGATACCCAGCAGGCCCATGGCGTCGACACCGAAACCGACAGTGCCTTCGGTGAAGCCGGACTGCAGGTCGAGGCGAAAGCCCTGGCCCCATTCTTCACGCTTGTTCTGGCCTTCGAACTGGCGGAAGTCGCGGTTCAGGTAGATGTTGGTAGCGGTGAGGCTGGCGCTGCTGTCTTCGATGAAGGCGGCGTTGGCGAGGGGGGCAGCGCCGGTAGCGGCGATGGCTAGGCAGAGCAGGCGGACAGGCGGCAGGGCCTGGCGTGAGGCTGCGAGCATCATGTGGTCTCCGTTTTTGTTCTTGTCGCCACCTGGCACCACTGCCAGGTCGCTTGAGCAGGTGGATCGAGCCACCTTGAAACGATGCTATGAGGGCAAGCTTTCACTAGGCTTTCATGAACGAAAGATTTTCATGATGATGTGTTGTTGCGTCATGGCGGATCACGCAAGACCGTAAACATATGCTGCTTTGGCAGTTGAGCAATTCACAGCAGCCGTGGCGGCGCTAAACTGCGCGCCTTTAACGATGCTGCAGCTGGAGGTGGCGGTGCGGATTCTGCTGGTCGAAGACCATCCGCAATTGGCGGAAAGCGTGGCCCAGGCGCTCAAGGGAGCCGGCTGGACGGTGGACGTGCTGCACGATGGCGTGGCCGCTGACCTTGCGCTGGGCAGCGAAGAGTACGCCTTGGCGATACTCGATATCGGTTTGCCTCGTCTGGACGGCTTTGCCGTGTTGGCGCGCCTGCGTGACCGCGGTCAGACCCTGCCAGTGCTGATGTTGACTGCGCGTGGCGAGGTCAAGGATCGTGTACATGGCCTCAATCTGGGGGCAGATGACTACCTGGCCAAACCCTTCGAGCTGACCGAGCTGGAGGCTCGGGTCAAAGCGTTGCTGCGGCGTAGCGTACTCGGCGGCGAACAGTTGCAGCGCTGCGGCGACCTGGTCTACGACCTTGGCGCGCGTCGTTTCAGCCTCGATGGCGAAGCGCTCAGCCTGACTGCCCGTGAGCAGGCGGTGCTGGAGGCGATGATTGCCAGGCCGGGCAGGGTGATGAGCAAGGAGCAACTGGCGGCGCAGGTGTTCGGTCTGGACGAGGATGCCAGCCCGGATGCCATCGAAATCTACATTCACCGCCTGCGCAAGAAGCTCGAGGGCAGCGCCGTACGTATCGTCACCTTCCGTGGTCTTGGCTACTTGCTGGAAACGGTCGAGGCATGAGTCGTGGTGTCAGTCTGCGCGGGCGTCTGCTGCGGCGCCTGGCGCTGCTGTTGTCGCTGATCCTGCTGCTGAGCAGTTTCAGTGCCTACTGGAGTGCACGCCGTGCCGCCGATACCGCCTATGACCGCACGTTGCTGGCATCGGCACGCGCGGTGGCCGATGGTCTGTATGCCGAGGACGGCCGGTTGCGCGCCAATATTCCCTATGTCGCGCTCGATACCTTTGCCTACGACAGCGCCGGACGCATCTACTACCAGGTGCTCGACCTGCAGGGTAATCAGGTTTCCGGCTATGAGGACCTGCCGCCAGCGCCGCCGGGCACGCCGCGTACTGACGATTATCCGGCGCTGGCGCACTTCTACGACGCCGAGTACCGCAACCAGGGCGTGCGTGTGGTCAGCCTGTTGCAGCCGGTCAGCGAACCGCAGCTCAATGGCATCGCTGAAATCCGGGTGGCGGAGACACAGGGCGCGCGCGAGCGCATGGCTCGTGAGCTGCTGATCGGCACCCTGTGGCGTATGGGGTTGCTCTCGTTCAGCGCGCTGCTGCTGGTGTGGTTGGCCGTGAATCTGGCCTTGCGGCCATTGGAGGCGCTGCGCAGGGAGGTGGCAGAGAGAGCCAGCGACGACCTGCAGCCGCTGCCGGATAGCGGTCTGCCGCGCGAGGTGCTGCCGCTGGTGGAGGCGTTGAACCAGTTCAACGAGCGCTTGCGAGGCCTGTTCGAGCGGCAGTCGCAGTTCATCGCCGATGCCGCCCACGAGTTGCGCACGCCACTGGCGGCGCTGAAAGCGCGTATCACCCTGGGTTTGCGCGCCGATCAGCCCGAGGAGTGGCGCAGCACCCTTGAACAGGTGGCGCAGCAAGGTGATCGTCTGACTTCGCTGGCCAATCAACTGCTGTCCCTGGCGCGTATCGAGAGTGGTGCGCGAGCCATTACCGAAGGCGGCGCACAGCGTATCGATCTCGGCCAACTGGCGCGTGAACTGGCTCTGGCCATGGCGCCACTGGCTCACGCCCGTGGCGTCGCGCTGGCGCTGGAGGCCGACCAGCCGGTGTGGATCGATGGCGAACCGACGTTGCTCAACGAGTTGCTGAATAACCTGCTGGATAACGCATTGGCGCATACACCGGCTGGTGGCAACCTGATCATCCGCGCACTGGCGCCGTCGGTACTTGAGGTCGAAGACGACGGCCCGGGCATTCCCGAGGCCGAGCATGAGAAGGTTTTCGAGCGTTTCTACCGACGCAGCAGCCTGGGTAGTGGTGCAGGCCTTGGTTTGGCCATCGTCGGCGAGATCTGTCGCGCCCATCAGGCTCGAATCAGCCTGCACCAGGTGCAGCCGCATGGCCTGCGGGTGCGTGTCGAGTTTCCGCTGTCAGTGGCTGAGGCTTAGCGGCTGCTGAATCTCCAGCAGGTACTGGGAAACCTTGCCACTGTCGCGCAATTGATTCAGGCCACGATTGAAGCGCTGCATCAGCTCGGCATTGCCCGGTACCTCTCGCGACAGCAGCAGATGCAGGCTGTCGCTGCGCAGGGGCTTGCGATGAAAGCTCAGGCGCTGGCGTTCGGCAGCGCTGAATTTCTGATAGAGCAGGTCGAAACCCACCACCTTGTCCACGGGAAACAGATCGATGCGTCCGGCCAGCAACTGGCGCAGGCCCTGTTCATCACCGGTCAGGCGCACCACCTTGAGTTCAGCGGCGGCTTCGGCACGTTCAAAGGCTTCGCCGTAGTCATAACCACGGGTACCGGCAATGCGCAGACCGCGCAGATCCTCGACATCGTTCCAGTCAAACGCGTGGATCTTGCGGTGAAAGAGGTAGTAGCCGCTTTCGACCACCGGCTCACTGATGTGAAAGCGCTGCTCGCGTTCGGGGTTGGCAAGCCAGACGGCACTGCCGTCGCGCAGGCCCTGTTCGGCCATTTTCAGCGAGCGGGCCCAGGGGTGAAATTCCCACTGCACTTCGACGCCCTGCAACGCGAACGCCTCGGCGACGATGCGTGACGCTACACCATGGTGGGGCAGGGTTTCACCGAGATAGGGCGGCCATTCGCCGTTGGTCAGACGTACCTGTTCGGCAGCCTGGGCACTGCCGAGCAACAGGACGAGCAGGACGAATGCGTAACGCATGGCTCTACTTCCTCAAGCGAGTCGTTCGAGTGTAGAGGCATTTTGTGATCTACGTCCCTGTAGATCACCCTTCGGCCGTCGCGCAGCGACGTCAAAAATTGCTCCCGACAATTTTTTGCCATCCATGGCGAGGTGCTTTTACTGCAGCATGCTCATGGCCGCTTCCATGGCGGCGGAGAGGTCTTCGTCGGCCTGCATGTCGACCTGCGGGTCAAGGCCGAGCTTGGCGAAGGCCGGGACCTTGCTCCAGTCCAGTTGGGTGTAGGGGTGCTCGCTGCCCAGGTAGCTCTGCAGCGTGGCAACCTGGACGATATCAACATAATCGACTTTGGCCGAGTCGCGGGTGAAGTCCAGATACTGGCTCGGTACGATGGCGATGGGCTCGGGAAATTCCCAGGTGCGCAGGATCTTGTCGCCGATGATCGGGTGAATCTGCTCGATGACATGGTTGAGGCTGATGGAGTCGGCCAGCAGCTCGTTATGCTCTTCGGCGTAGGTGAGGATCGGCAGCACGCCGATCTGGTGCACCAGGCCGGCGAGCGTGGCCTGATCCGGCATCAGGCGGGTGTAGTGACGGCACAGCACGTGGCAGATACCGGCGATCTCGGTGCTCTTGTTCCACACCTCGCGCATCTTGCGGTCGACCACGTCGCTGGTGGCCTGGAACATCTGCTCCATGGCCAGGCCGGTGGCCAGGTTGCAGGTGTAGTTGATGCCCAGACGGCTCACAGCCATCTGCAGGTCGGTGATTTCCTTGTTGCTGCGCAGCAGCGGGCTGTTGACCACCTTGATGATGCGCGCGGTGAGGGCGGCGTCGTTACCGATTACCTTGCTGATCTGCGGAATACCCACATCCGGGTCTTCGGCTGCTTCACGCACCCGCAATGCCACCTCGGGCAGGGTAGGCAGTACCAGCTCATCGTTTTCGATGGCGTGGATCAGTTCCTGTTGGACTTTTTCGGCAAGCTTGCTCATGAAGTAGCTCTCTTAGGCGATCCGATGCGGCGCCGGGGAAGTTTAGTCAGCGCTGGATTTCCTGGTTAGCATCCAGCTGATAAGGCAGGTCGAGCAGGGTCAGGGGCGGGCCTTCACTGCTGCCGAGATGAATGCGGCCGTCGTTCACGGCGTCTTCCTGCAACACGGCGAGCAACTCGATGGCGTCGTCGGCCTGGGCCGCCAGCACCACTTCGCCAACGCTGGAGCCATGCACCGGTGAGAACAATTCGACGCCGACGGCCGGTAGCTCTGCAGCGACCAGACGCAGGCGCTGCAGGCGGCGCTTGAGCTTGCCCAGGTACTGCATGCGCGCGACGATTTCCTGGCCGGTGTAGCAGCCTTTCTTGAAACTCACGCCGCCGAGGGCCTGCAGGTTGATCATCTGCGGGATGAACAGCTCACGTGTGGCGCCGAACACCTGGCCCACGCCCGCACGGACCTGGGCCAGCAACCAGTCGTTCAGTGGCGCCTGCGGCAGTTGAGCGGCCAATTGGGCTTGCAGCTTTGGCGCTTCCTCTGCAGGCGCCCAGAGTTCGGCACGTCCATCGCTCAGGCGTACGGCGAGCAGTTGGCCGGCGCTGGCCAGGGAATCACTGGCGGTGCCCAGCTGCAGATCGAGCTCGCTCAGCACGGCATCGGCGCCCGCCAGGCCAAAACGGACCCAGGCGGCGCTTTCGTCGCTGAGCTTGGATTTGGAGAACACCGCATATTTCTGCAGATCGGCCAGCTGCGGCTCGATCAGTTCGCGTGCCATGGCCAGCAGGTAGCCGTCTTCTACCGGGACGATGCGAAAGCTCGACAGCATGCGGCCCTTGGGCGTGCAGCGGGCGCCAAGGCTGGATTGGCTGGCACTGAGGTAATTGAGGTTGCAGGTCACTTGGCCCTGCAGGAACTTGGCTGCGTCCGCGCCGCGTACGGCGAGCAGGCCTTCGTGATCGAGGAGTGTGAAGTAAGCGCTATCGGCCATGATGCAAATCGAATCACTGAATAAAGGTCAGGGGCATCATCATAGTGGGCAGGGCGGGGCCTTGTCAGCGCAATTGCGCAGCGTCGCGGTGAACAGCGACGCAATTCGCCGTTATACTGCCGGCCTCGTTCGAGGAGTCCGTTGCATGGTTGAGCAAAGTGAACTGAATCGCCTGTTCTGGCATAGCCGCCGTGGCATGCTGGAGCTGGACGTGCTGCTGGTGCCCTTCGTCAGGGAGGTGTACCCGAGCCTGGATGCCGAGAACCAGGCGCGCTATCGCAAGTTGTTGGAATGCGAGGATCAGGACATGTTCGGCTGGTTCATGCAGCGCGGCGAGCCCGAGGATGCCGACCTGCGCCATATCGTGCGCATGATCCTGGATCGTGTCCAACCCAAGTGATGTCTTCGAGTGCCGTTGGCAGCCATCACGCTGGCTGCTGAGGCTCTACCTGTCGGTCCAGGCACTGGCCTTGCTGGCGCCGTGGCTGGCCGACATTCCCACCTGGTCCAGGCTGCTGTCACTCGTGGCTTGCCTGGCACATGCCGCCTGGGTGCTACCGCGACACGTCTTGCTGACTGCGCCACAGGCCATCACGGGTTTGCGCCGTGATGGATTCGGCTGGCATCTATATAGCGTTGCAGCAGGCTGGCAGGCGGTGCAACTGCGCCCGGACAGTCTGGCGTTGCCGCTGGCGGTGGTGCTGCGCTATCGCCTGCCAGGCCAGCGTTTCAGTCGTGGGCTGTGCATTGCCCACGATGCGCTGGCGCCCGAGCACCACCGGCGCCTGCGCTTGCGTCTGAAGTTCAGCCGACGGCGCTGGGCTGAGCCTGGGACGTCGGCGTCAGAATAGTGTCTCGGGCTTCGGCCAACTGCTCGGGGTAGTCGAGGGTGTAGTGTAGCCCGCGGCTTTCATGGCGCTGCATGGCCGAGCGGATCATCAGCTCGGCGACCAGTGCGAGGTTGCGCAGCTCGATCAGATCACGACTGACCTTGTAGTTCGAATAGAACTCGTCGATCTCGTCCAGCAGCAGGCGCACGCGGTGTTGCGCGCGCTGCAGGCGCTTGTTGGTGCGCACGATACCGACGTAATCCCACATGAAACGCCGCAGCTCATCCCAGTTGTGGGCGATGATCACGTCCTCGTCGGAGTCGGTCACCTGGCTGGCGTCCCAGTCCGGGAGGTTGCTGGGCATGCCGATAGTGTCCAACTGCTCGACGATATCGGCGCAGGCTGAGCGCGCATAAACGAAGCATTCGAGCAGCGAATTGCTGGCCATGCGGTTGGCGCCATGCAGGCCGGTGAAGCTGGTTTCGCCAATGGCGTAGAGGCCGGGCACGTCGGTGCGGCCATGCTGGTCGACCACCACGCCACCGCAGGTGTAATGCGCCGCCGGCACCACCGGGATGGGCTGCTTGGTGATGTCGATGCCAAAGCCCAGGCAGCGTTCGTAGACGGTGGGGAAATGACTCTTGATAAATTCGGCCGGCTTGTGACTGATGTCCAAGTACACGCAGTCGACGCCCAGGCGCTTCATTTCATGGTCGATGGCACGGGCAACGATATCGCGCGGTGCCAGTTCGGCGCGCTCATCGAAACGCTGCATGAAGCGTTCGCCATTGGGCAGCTTGAGCAGGCCGCCTTCGCCACGCACGGCTTCGGTGATCAGGAAGCTCTTGGCCTGCGGGTGATACAGGCAGGTAGGGTGGAACTGGTTGAACTCCAGGTTGCCGACGCGACAGCCGGCACGCCAGGCCATGGCGATGCCGTCGCCACAGGCACCGTCGGGGTTGCTGGTATAGAGGTAGACCTTGGCCGCGCCGCCGGTGGCGAGAATCACGAAGCGCGCGCTGAAGGTGTCGACCTCACCGCGGTCACGATCCAGTACGTAAGCGCCCAGACAGCGCTCGCCATCCAGGCCGAGCTTGCCCTCGGTGATCAGGTCGACGGCGACGCGTTGCTCCAGCAGCTCGATGTTCGGGCGTTGTCGGGCCTGCTCCAGCAGGGTGTTGAAAATTGCCGCACCAGTCGCGTCGGCGGCGTGGATGATGCGCCGATGGCTGTGGCCTCCCTCGCGGGTCAGATGGAACTCGAAGCCGCCGTCCTCGCGCGCGGTTTCATCGTCTCGGGTGAAGGGGACGCCCTGATCGATCAGCCACTGGATGGCCTCGCGGCTGTGTTCTACGGTGAAACGCACGGCGTCTTCGTTGCACAGGCCGGCCCCGGCGTTGAGGGTGTCGGCGACGTGTGATTCGACCGTGTCGGTATCGTCCAGAACGGCTGCCACGCCACCTTGCGCCCAGTAGGTCGAGCCATTGGCCAGCTTGCCTTTGCTCAATACCGCGATGCGCAGATGGGAGGGTAGGGTGAGGGCGAGCGTCAGGCCAGCGGCGCCGCTGCCGATGACCAGAACATCATGCTGGAAGTGTTGGCTCATGTCCGAGTTCCGCGTGAAAGCGAGCCCTAGTATATAGAGAGGGGCAGCGGCACAATAGGTGGCTTATGACCGACCTCGGTGCTCGGGAACTTTCTTAGTCATTAAGGTTCCATTGAGGGTCGCCCATATAAGGGAGATCGCTTGCGCGTGCCTGCATCTGAAGTCAGCGGAGGGTGTGGAAATGAGCGGCGATAAGATTATTTGCGCGGGCGGAAAGGTTCCGCTGGCGCCATTCCAGGCAGAGGGAAGAAAACTCTGCGGGAAGCTTGCTTGGAGGGGAGAACTTTTGCTTAAGACCCGAGTCTATCTTGGCAAGCTGATTCGCTTACGGGTGCAGACCTCCTCCGAGCGTTGTGAGGAGAGTGCATGCTAATCCAGGAAGATGATCAGCAACTGGTCGAGCGAGTGCAGCACGGTGACAAGCGTGCCTTCGATCTGTTGGTGCTGAAGTATCAGCACAAGATCCTTGGTCTGATCGTGCGATTCGTGCACGACACTCACGAGGCTCAGGATGTTGCTCAGGAAACGTTCGTAAAAGCTTACCGAGCGCTTGGAAACTTTCGCGGTGACAGCGCGTTCTATACATGGCTGTATCGCATCGCCATCAACACGGCGAAGAATTATCTGGTATCGCGCGGCCGTCGGCCGCCGGATAGCGATGTCAGTAGCGATGACGCGGAGTTCTATGACGGCGACCACGGCCTCAAGGACATCGAGTCACCGGAGCGGGCATTGCTGCGCGACGAGATCGAAGCCACCGTGCATCGAACCATCGCCCAGTTGCCGGATGATTTGCGCACGGCCCTGACCCTGCGTGAGTTCGAAGGCTTGAGTTACGAGGACATTGCCGGCGTCATGCAGTGTCCTGTAGGTACAGTGCGTTCGCGGATATTCCGCGCACGTGAGGCAATTGATAAGTCCCTGCAACCTCTGTTGCAGGATGCCTAAGGCAGCGGCGGCAGCCAAGAGAGGAGCGCCATGAGTCGTGAAACCCTGCAGGAATCGCTGTCCGCGGTGATGGATAACGAAGCGGACCAACTGGAATTGCGGCGCGTGCTCGCAGCCAGCGAGGATGGCGAGCTGCGTGGCACTTGGTCGCGTTACCAGATCGCCCGTGCAGCCATGCACCGAGAGCTGGTGGTGCCGCAGCTGGACATCGCATCAGCGGTTTCCGCGGCATTGGCCGACGAGGCCATTCCGGCGCGCAAGACGTCGATCTGGCGCAGCGTCGGGCGTGTAGCCGTGGCGGCATCGGTGACCGTTGCTGTGCTGGCGGGTGTGCGTTTCTACAATCAGGATGATCTGAGCGGCGCTCAGTTGGCTCAACAGGATGCTTCTCCGGTACTCTCGGTACCGCAGGTGCAGGGTCCTGCACTGCTGGCCGGTTACAACAGCAGCGAGGAAGTCGGCGAGTCTGCCGAGGCTGGCACTGCCAGCTGGCATGAGCAGCGTCTGCCGAACTATCTGCGCCAGCATGCGCAGGAAGCCGTGATGGGTGCCGGTGAAACCGCTCTGCCTTATGCTCGTGCTGCGAGCCTGGAAAACCGCTAAGCGCTAAGGAGTCACATGCGCGCGATTCCCCTCTGCCTGCTTGGAGGTCTGCTGGCATTGCCGGTTCAGGCCTCCGGGGTGCAAGACTTACTCGGGCGCCTCGCTGCGGCAGAACGCCAGCAAAGCTTCCAGGGCACGTTCATATATGAGCGCAATGGAAGTTTCTCCACTCATGCCGTATGGCACCGAGTGGAAGAGGGGGGGCAGATTCGCGAGCGTCTTCTGCAGCTCGATGGGCCTGCCCAAGAGGTGCTGAAAGTCGATGGCCAGACTCAGTGCGTCACGGGCGCGCTGGCCGACCAGGTCAGTGAAGGGCAGGCCTGGCCTGCCCGTCAACTGGATGCGGAGCAGTTGAGCAATTGGTACAACATGCGTGTTGCTGGCCAGTCGCGCATTGCCAACCGCGCAGCTGATGTACTGGTGCTTGAACCCAAGGACCAGCATCGCTACGGCTTCGAATTGCACCTGGATCGGGAGACCGGTCTGCCGTTGAAATCCCTCCTATTGAACGAGCGCGGCCAGCTTCTGGAGCGCTTTCAGTTCGCCCAGTTGGACACTTCTACCCCTGTTGAAAACGCCATGCAACCGAGTTCGAGCTGCAGGCCGGTGCGTTTTCGTGCTGCCGACAGCATGGCCGAAGGTACCTGGCGATCCGACTGGTTGCCGCCGGGCTTTACCCTTATTGCGGCGCAGATGCGTCGGGATCCTGCTTCCGATGAAACTGTCGCCTACCTGATGTATGGCGACGGTCTCGCACGTTTCTCCGTTTTCATCGAGCCCCTCAACGGCAGCGTTGTCGACGATGCGCGCAGTCAGCTGGGCCCAACCGTCGCGGTTTCGCGGCGGATGAGTACCGACTCTGGTGACGTGATGGTGACCGTGGTGGGTGAGATTCCTTTGGGGACCGCCGAACGCATCGCACTGTCAATGCGCGCCGGAGTGCCCGAACAGGCTAGCCAATGATCGAGGAGCAGGGGCGTGTAGTGGCGCTCGAGCCCGGCGCTGTCTGGGTCGAGACGCTGCGCAAGAGCACCTGCTCCAGTTGTTCGGCCAATGCCGCCTGTGGTCAGGGCCTGATGGATCGTCTTGGTGTAG
Source organism: Ectopseudomonas oleovorans (assembly GCF_029845265.1). Taxonomy (NCBI): domain Bacteria; kingdom Pseudomonadati; phylum Pseudomonadota; class Gammaproteobacteria; order Pseudomonadales; family Pseudomonadaceae; genus Ectopseudomonas; species Ectopseudomonas oleovorans. The sequence goes on along the minus strand of NZ_JAOCLK010000010.1, from coordinate 49,423 downwards.
GGCGGCAGCGCGGTTATGTGCGCGCGCTCAGTCAAATGCAGCTGGCGGTTGGCGATAGTGTGATCATCGGTGTGCGTGAAGATCTCTTGGTGCGCAGTTCTCTGCTGGTTTATCTGCTTCCGCTTCTGGGTCTGTTTGCCGCTGCGCTGCTGGCGAACGGTCTGGGTCTTTCCGAACCTCTGGTGATCCTGGCAGGCCTGAGTGGCCTGTTCGCCAGTTGGCTGATGGTTCGCTGGCGCGCCGCTCGCGTTGCCGAGAACCCCTTATTGCAGCCCGTTGTCCTACGTACGTTGCTGGCCACTGCGCCAGCGGTCGGTTGATTTACATGGGGAGTGGTAGTTCGATGAGAAAACTCAAGTCCATTGCGCCGTTGTTGGCGGTTGCCTTGCTCTGGGGGCAAAGTCTGTTGGCTCAGGCCAGCCTGCCTGATTTCACCGATCTGGTAGAAGAGGCCTCGCCTGCGGTGGTCAATATCAGTACCCGGCAGAAGATGCCCGAGCGCGCCGTTGCCGGCCATCCGGCGCTGCCTGATCTGGAAGGCCTGCCGCCGATGTTCCGCGAGTTCTTCGAGCGCAGCATTCCGCAGATGCCGCATAATCCGGGCGGTCGCCAGCGCGAAGCGCAGTCGCTGGGTTCCGGTTTCATCATCTCGCCGGACGGCTACATCATGACCAACAATCATGTGGTCGCCGATGCCGATGAGATCATCGTGCGCCTGTCCGACCGTAGCGAGCTGGAAGCCAAGCTCATTGGTGCAGACCCGCGCAGTGACGTCGCGCTGCTCAAGGTCGAGGGTAAGAATTTGCCCGTGGTGCGTCTGGGCAAGGCCGACGACCTCAAGGTTGGCGAGTGGGTGCTGGCCATCGGTTCGCCGTTCGGTTTCGACCATTCGGTGACGGCCGGTATCGTCAGTGCCAAGGGGCGTAACCTGCCGAGCGACAGCTACGTGCCGTTCATCCAGACCGATGTGGCGATCAACCCGGGTAATTCCGGCGGCCCGCTGTTCAACCTGCAAGGCGAGGTCGTGGGTATCAACTCGCAGATCTTCACTCGCTCCGGCGGTTTCATGGGGCTCTCCTTCGCTATTCCGATGGAAGTGGCCATGCAGGTCGCTGATCAGCTCAAAGCAGACGGCAAGGTCACGCGCGGCTGGCTCGGTGTGGTGATTCAGGAAGTGAACAAGGATCTGGCCGAGTCCTTCGGTCTCGACAAGCCGGCTGGCGCGCTGGTCGCGCAGGTGCTGGAAGGCGGCCCGGCAGACAAGGGCGGTCTGCAGGTCGGTGATGTGATCCTCAGCCTCAACGGCAAACCGATCATCATGTCGGCTGACCTGCCGCATCTGGTCGGTGGCTTGAAACCCGGTGAGAAGGCCGAGCTGAACGTGGTGCGCGACGGCTCCCGCAGGAAACTCGATGTGACGATCGGCACGCTGCCGGAAGAGGGGCAAGAGCTGGCCGCGTCGGGGCCGGCGCAGGGTGGTGAGCGCAGCAGCAATCGCCTGGGTGTGACAGTGGTCGAACTGACGGCCGAGCAGAAGAAAGGTCTCGACCTCAAGGGCGGTGTTGTGGTCAAGGAAGTGCTCGGTGGTCCTGCGGCTATGATTGGCCTGCGTCCTGGTGACGTGATCACTCATCTGAACAATCAGGCCATCGATTCCACTCGCACCTTCACTCAGGTGGCGCAGGATCTGCCGAAGAACCGTTCGGTATCCATGCGTGTGCTGCGTCAGGGGCGAGCCAGCTTCATCACCTTCAAGCTGGCTGAGTAACCCAGGTACGTTGAAGAGGGCGCTTTCGGGCGCCCTTCTTCGTATCTGCACCAGCGCTGTGCAGACGTGACGCCGTCGCGAGGGATCGGGTACAATCCGCGGCTATTTTCGGCAAGCGTCTTGCCCGTGCCTTCTTTGAGTGTTGATCTGTGAGTGACCTGAGTCATATCCGCAATTTTTCCATCATTGCCCACATTGACCACGGCAAGTCCACCCTGGCTGACCGTTTCATCCAGATGTGCGGCGGCCTCACCGCGCGTGAAATGGAGGCTCAGGTTCTGGACTCCATGGATCTGGAGCGTGAACGCGGCATTACCATCAAGGCTCACAGCGTCACGCTGCATTACAAGGCGCAGGACGGTAAAACCTATCAGCTGAACTTCATCGATACCCCCGGTCACGTCGACTTCACCTACGAAGTCTCGCGTTCGCTGGCGGCGTGCGAAGGTGCGCTGCTGGTAGTCGATGCCGGTCAGGGCGTCGAGGCGCAATCGGTTGCCAACTGCTACACCGCCATCGAACAGGGCCTTGAGGTCATGCCGGTGCTGAACAAGATGGACCTGCCGCAGGCCGACCCGGATCGCGTCAAGGACGAGATCGAGAAGATCATCGGCATCGACGCCACCGACGCGGTGGCCTGCAGTGCCAAGAGTGGCATGGGCGTGGACGAGGTGCTCGAACGCCTGGTGCAGACCATCCCGGCGCCGACCGGCGAGATCGATGCACCGCTGCAGGCGCTGATCATCGACTCCTGGTTCGACAACTACCTGGGCGTAGTCTCGCTGGTGCGTGTGCGTCATGGCCGCGTGAAGAAGGGCGACAAGATTCTGGTCAAGTCCACCGGGAAGGTGCACCTGGTCGACAGCGTCGGTGTCTTCACCCCGAAGCACACCGCCACCGCTGATCTAAAAGCCGGTGAAGTGGGCTTCATCATCGCCAGCATCAAGGACATTCACGGTGCGCCGGTCGGTGACACCCTGACCCTGTCCTCAACCCCCGATGTCGAAGTGCTGCCGGGGTTCAAGAAGATCCAGCCGCAGGTCTACGCCGGCCTGTTCCCGGTCAGCTCAGACGATTTCGAGGACTTCCGCGATGCCCTGCAGAAGCTGACCCTCAACGATTCGTCGCTGCAATACGCGCCGGAAAGCTCCGATGCGCTGGGCTTTGGCTTCCGCTGCGGTTTCCTCGGCATGCTGCACATGGAAATCATCCAGGAGCGCCTGGAGCGCGAGTACGACCTGGATCTGATCACCACTGCGCCGAGCGTGATCTACGAGATCGAGCTAAAGACCGGTGAAACCATCACCGTTGACAACCCGTCCAAGCTGCCGGACGTCTCGGCTGTCGCTGACTTCCGCGAGCCGATCGTCACCGCCACCATCCTGGTGCCCCAGGAGCACCTGGGTAATGTGATTACCCTGTGCATCGAGAAGCGTGGTGTGCAGCGTGATATGCAGTTCCTCGGTTCCCAGGTTCAGGTGCGTTACGACCTGCCGATGAACGAAGTGGTGCTGGACTTCTTCGACCGTCTGAAGTCGACCAGCCGGGGTTATGCCTCGCTGGACTATCATTTCGATCGCTACCAGTCCGCCAATCTGGTCAAGCTGGATGTACTGATCAACGGCGACAAGGTCGATGCCCTGGCATTGATCGTGCATCGCGATAACGCCGCCTACAAAGGCCGTGCATTGACCGAGAAGATGAAGGAACTGATTCCTCGGCAGATGTTCGACGTGGCGATCCAGGCAGCCATTGGCGGCCAGATCATCGCGCGGACCACTGTCAAGGCGCTCAGAAAGAACGTACTGGCCAAGTGTTACGGTGGCGACGTGAGCCGTAAGAAGAAGCTGCTGGAGAAGCAGAAGGCCGGTAAGAAACGCATGAAGCAGGTCGGCAACGTGGAAATTCCGCAAGAAGCCTTCCTTGCCGTGCTTAGGTTGGATAGCTAAGGCTCTATGTCGATCAATTTCCCGCTTCTGTTGGTTATCGCGGTTGCCGTTTGCGGCTTCCTGGCCCTGATCGATCTGATCCTGCTGGCTCCGCGCCGCCGTGCGGCGATTGCGGCGTACCAGGGGCGGGTCGACGATCCCGACGACAGGGTGCTGGAGCGCCTGAGCAAGGAACCCTTGCTGGTCGAGTACGGCAAATCCTTCTTCCCGGTGCTGGCTATCGTGCTGGTGCTGCGCTCGTTTCTGGTCGAGCCGTTCCAGATTCCGTCCGGGTCGATGAAGCCGACTCTGGAAGTGGGTGATTTCATCCTGGTCAACAAGTTCGCTTATGGCATTCGTCTGCCGGTGATCGACGAGAAGATCATCGAGGTGGACAACCCGCAGCGCGGCGATGTGATGGTGTTCCGCTATCCCAGCGACCCGACCATCAACTACATCAAGCGCGTGGTGGGACTGCCGGGTGATCGCATCGAGTACACCCAGGGCAAGCGTCTGCTGATCAATGGCGAGCCGGTGGCCGAGACGCTGATCAGTGAAGAACCGGGTAGCCTGGGTGGTGCGATGCTCTACCAGGAGCGCCTGGGCCAGGCCGAGCACACCATCCGCAAGGAAATGACCCGCATGCGCCGCGAGCCCGGTGGCCAATGGGTGGTGCCCGAAGGGCACTACTTCATGATGGGCGACAACCGCGACAACTCCAACGACAGCCGTTACTGGCGTGATCGTCATATCCCTCAGGAACTGTGGGGCATGGTTCCGGACGATCATATCGTCGGCAAGGCCTTCGCCATCTGGATGAGCTGGCCGGAACCCAAGACCGGCAATCTGCCCAATTTCTCGCGGGTCGGCCTGATTCATTGAGCACTGGCGCGCTGTTCAATACAGCGCCACAGGCTATAAATAGCGTAGCCGTCAGGCTTTCCGACAAGACCGTTCATTGGGGATACACATGACTTTCGCGCGCTCGCAGCAGGGGCTTTCCATTCTGGGTTGGCTGGTGGTTCTGGCCGTGGTGGCATTTTTTGCCAGCACCGCGTTCAAGATGTTGCCGCACTATATGGATTACATGTCGCTGGAGAAGATCATCACCTCGGTCGAAACCGACAAGGCTGCAGATGTTCGTACCGTCGGCGAGTTTTACAACCACGTCAGCAAGGGGATGCAGGTCAACAATATCCGTGATCTGAACCTGCGTGATGTGCTCAAGGTGACGCAGGAGAACAATGAATTCCGCGCTCACCTCAAATATGAAAAACGTGAGCCGCTGATCGAGAACCTCGATCTGGTGGTCAATTTCGATAAAGAATTTCGTGTACGAATGCCGTGAACCCTGACCTTTCCCGCCTCGAGCGCAAGCTCGGCTATCGCTTCAAGGACCAGGACCTGATGGTTCTGGCCCTGACCCATCGCAGTTTCGCCGGCCGCAACAATGAGCGGCTGGAATTTCTCGGTGATGCCATCCTCAATTTCGTCGCCGGTGAAGCGCTGTTCGAGCGTTTCCCGCAAGCCCGTGAGGGCCAGTTGTCGCGCCTGCGTGCGCGCCTGGTCAAGGGCGAGACGCTGGCCGTGCTGGCCCGTGGTTTTGAACTTGGCGAATACCTGCGCCTGGGCTCCGGTGAGCTGAAGAGCGGTGGTTTTCGTCGTGAGTCGATCCTCGCCGATGCGCTCGAAGCGCTGATCGGTGCCATCTACCTGGATGCCGGCATGGACGCCGCGCGTGAGCGCGTGCTGGACTGGCTGACCGGCGAGCTCGATGGCCTGACCCTGGTCGACACCAACAAGGATCCGAAAACGCGGCTGCAGGAGTTTCTGCAGTCACGTGCCTGTGAACTGCCTCGTTACGAGGTGGTGGACATTCAAGGTGAGCCGCACTGCCGTACCTTCATGGTCGAGTGCCAGGTTTCCCTGCTTAATGAAAAGACCCTGGGCCAGGGCGGCAGCCGGCGTATCGCCGAGCAGGTCGCTGCGGCTGCGGCGCTGATCGCCCTCGGGGTGGAGAATGGCAATGACTGATGCACCTGTAACGCGCTGCGGCTACGTCGCCATCGTCGGCCGGCCCAACGTGGGCAAGTCGACGTTGCTCAACCACATCCTCGGGCAGAAGCTGGCGATCACTTCGCGCAAACCGCAGACCACCCGTCACAACATGCTCGGGATCAAGACCGAAGGCAACGTGCAGGCTGTCTACGTCGATACGCCGGGTTTGCACAAGCACAACGACAAGGCGCTCAACCGCTACATGAACCGCAGCGCCTCGAGCGCACTGAAGGACGTCGATGTGGTGGTGTTCGTGGTCGACCGTACGCGCTGGACCGATGAAGACCAGCTGGTGCTGGAAAAGGTGCGGCACGTCAAATGCCCGATCCTGCTGGCGGTGAACAAAGCCGACCGGCTGGAAGACAAGAGCGAGCTGCTGCCGCACCTGAACTGGCTGGCCGAGCAGTTGCCGCAGGCCGAGATCGTGCCGATTTCCGCGCTGCAGGGGCAGAACCTCGACACCCTGGAGAAGCTGGTGGGTGAGCGCCTGCCGGAGTCCGAACACTTCTACCCGGAAGACCAGATCACCGACCGCTCCAGCCGCTTCCTCGCAGCCGAACTGATCCGCGAGAAGATCATGCGCCAGCTCGGTGCCGAGTTGCCGTACCAGATCACCGTGGAGATCGAGGAGTTCAAGCAGGAAGGCCGCATTCTGCACATCCACGGCTTGATCCTGGTAGAGCGCGACGGACAGAAGAAGATCATCATCGGTGACAAGGGCGAGCGTATCAAACGCATTGGTGCCGATGCCCGTAAGGACATGGAAACCATGTTCGACTCCAAGGTGATGCTCAACCTCTGGGTCAAGGTCAAAGGCGGTTGGTCCGACGACGAACGCGCCCTGCGTTCATTGGGGTACCTGGATTGAGTCATCTGCCGCCAGTTCAGTGCTGCGCGGCTTTTGCCTGAGGCTTGCAACGTGCAGCTTGCCGCTTATGTCTTGCATAGCCGTCCCTACAAGGAAAGCAGCGCCCTGGTGGATTTCTTCACTGCCCAGGGCCGTATTCGCGCGGTGCTGCGCGCCGCGCGCGGCAAGGTCGGCAGCATTGCCCGGCCGTTCGCCCCGCTGGAGCTGGAACTGCGCGGGCGCGGCGAGTTGAAGACCGTTGGGCGCCTGGAAAGCGTCGGTATACCCTTGCTGCTCACCGGCGAAGCGTTGTTTTCCGGGCTTTACCTCAACGAGTTGCTGATCCGCCTGCTGCCGGCCGAAGACCCGCACCCCGTGATGCTCGAGCACTATGGCCTCACCTTGCAGGCACTGGCTGCCGGCCGGGCGCTGGAACCGCTGTTGCGTGCGTTCGAATGGCGTCTGCTGGACGAGCTGGGCTATGGTTTCGCCCTGGATCGTGACCAGCACGACCAACCCATCGATCCGACTGCACTTTACCGTTGGCAGCAGGACATAGGCCTGGTGCCGGTGGTACAACTGCAACCCGGTGTATTCCAGGGCCGCGAACTGTTGGCCATGGCCGAAGCCGACTGGCAGACCCCAGGCGCGCTGGCTGCCGCCAAGCGCCTGATGCGTCAGGCGCTGGCACCTCATCTCGGCGGTAGGCCCCTGGTCAGCCGCGAACTTTTCATGACGCTCAAGGAGTCCAAGCGTGACTGAGGCCAATCGTATTCTGCTCGGCGTGAACATCGACCACGTCGCCACCCTGCGCCAGGCTCGTGGCACGCGCTACCCGGACCCGGTCAAGGCCGCGCTGGACGCCGAAGAAGCCGGCGCCGATGGTATTACCGTGCACCTGCGTGAAGACCGCCGGCACATTCAGGATCGCGACGTGCGTGTGCTGGCCGACGTGCTGCAGACGCGGATGAACTTCGAGATGGGCGTCACCGATTTCATGCTCGGTTTCGCCGAGCAGATCCGTCCGGCGCATGTCTGCCTGGTACCGGAAACCCGCCAGGAACTGACCACCGAAGGCGGTCTGGACGTGGCCGGGCAGGAGGCGCGTATCGCCGCGGCGGTGGAGCGTCTGACGCTGGCCGGTTGCGAGGTGTCGTTGTTCATCGACGCCGAAGAGCGGCAGATCGAAGCGGCCATGCGCGTCGGCGCGCCGGCCATCGAACTGCATACCGGTCGCTATGCTGATGCGCACACCGCGGAAGAAGCCGCGCATGAGCTTTCACGCATTCGCGATGGCGTTATCTGCGGCCTGAACCACGGGCTGATCGTCAACGCTGGTCACGGTTTGCACTACCACAATGCCGAGGCTGTCGCCGCGATTCCCGGCATCAACGAACTGAACATCGGCCACGCCATCGTCGCCCATGCGTTGTTCGTCGGCTTCAAGCAGGCGGTCGCCGAGATGAAAGCGCTGATAGTCGCCGCTGCCTATCGCGGCTAGCGTACTTTGTGGGAGGGGCTTCAGCCGCGACTTTCGATAGTCTATCGCCGCTGAAGCGCCTCCCACTTCGTTCGTTCAATCCTGGCTGAAAGCCTGAACCATCTGCCTGGCGAGCGCCTCGACGGTGTCGTTGTGTTGATGGCCGAGAATCAGCTTGATGTGGTACTCGCCAAGGGCGGGCAAGCCTTGTTCTGCGCCGAGCCGGCGTAGCGGCGGCTTGACCAGGCTGCGGGGGAAAGGCGCGATGGCCAGGTCGGCGGTCATTGCCGCTTCTTGGCCAGCGCACTGCTCGCAGGAGTAGGCGATGCGATAGGCAAGCCCCTGCCGATCCAGCGCATCGAGCGCGGTGCGGCGCCAGGAGCAGCCGGGGTTGGCCAGTGCCAGCGGCAAGGGCGAGCGCTGCATGGCCAGGCCACCGTCACGCACGGCCCAGACCAGCTCCTGCGAATAGATCACTTCGCCGCGCGCATCATCCAGGCCGTCGTTGCCGGCGTTGATCAGGGTCAGGTCCAGCTCGCCTGCATCCAGCTTCGCCACCAGATCCACACTGCGCCCGACATTGACCTCGACCTCCACGGCCGGATGGCTGCGGGCGAACAGAGTCAAAACACTCGGTAGTACGCGGTCGCCGATATCGTTCGGCGTACCGAAGCGCACGCGGCCGGTCAGCGTCGGGGTGAGAAAGCGTGCCACCGCTTCTTCGTTGAGCTTGAGCAGACGTCTGGCGTAGCCCAGCAGCAGCTCGCCTTCGGCTGTCAGTTGCACGCGCCTTGCCTCGCGGGAGAACAGGCGCTGGCCCAGTGTTTCCTCCAGACGCTTGATCTGCAGGCTGACGGCTGCCGTGCTGCGAAACACTTGCGCAGCCGTGCGGGTGAAGCTGCCGCTGTCGGCGATGGCGACGAAGGTGCGCAGCACATCGCTTTCCAGAAGCGGCAGGGCGGTCGTGGCTGTCATGTTCATGATCGTTAAACATTACTTAATTAGGTCTTTGGTATTTGTCGTTTTTTTGAACGATAGGCGCGTTTCATTCTGATCGTAAGCCCGGCACAGGCCGGCAGCGAAACGGAGGAAATGCCATGAACAGTTCGAGCAAGTACGACAAGTCGCGCCCGGCCATGCCCGAGTTCTACATGCCGGCCATGTGGCCGCTGGATCTGCAGAACGCCATCGTCGATTGGGTTGGCGCCTGGTTCTGGCGTCGGCGCATGCGTCGTCTGCTGGCGCAGGACATCGAGGGAAGGATCCGCCTGGGCGGTGCCCGTGGTGTGGTAGAGCAGAGCGCCGGTGAACCGCTGCTTTTGATCGCTCAGCGGCGTGCGCGTTGGCTGCGACCGTAGGGCGGGTGCAACCCGCCAATTGCAGTCTGGCGGGTTGCACCCGCCCTACGAGACTCGCTGTGCCTAGGGCTTGCGCGCGACAAGCACGGCGCGGGTCGGTGCCGGCAGGCCTTCGACGGTACGGCTGTGGTCGGCAGGGTCGAGGAATTCGGGTAGCGACTGGAAGCGCATCCACTCGGTGGCACGTTGTTCTTCCACCGAGGTGGTGCTGACGTCGACGCAGCGTACGTCCTCGAAACCGGCACGGCGCAGCCAGCGCTCCAGCGCCGGCACCGAGGGCAGGAACCAGACGTTGCGCATCTGTGCGTAGCGGTCTTCCGGTACCAGCACCTGCTCGCTGTCGCCCTCGACTACCAAGGTTTCCAGCACCAGTTCGCCGCCTTTGACCAAGGCATCCTTCAGATCGAGCAGGTGATCGATGGGCGAGCGACGGTGGTACAGCACACCCATGGAGAACACGGTGTCGAAGCCTTGCAGCTTGGCTGGCAGCTCCTCAAAGGCCAGTGGCAGGTGCCACACTGGTTGATCCGGCAGGTAGCGCTTCATCGCCAGGAACTGGCAGAGGAACAGCCAGTTGGGGTCGATGCCGACCACGCTGTTTGCGCCCGCACCGAGCATGCGCCACATGTAGTAGCCGTTGCCGCAACCGACATCGAGGATGCGTTTGCCGGCCAGGTCCAGGTGCGGGGCGACGCGCTGCCATTTCCAGTCCGAGCGCCATTCGGTGTCGATGTGTACGCCGAACAGCTCGAACGGCCCCTTGCGCCAGGGAATCAGGCCCTGCAGAGCGGTTTTCAATTGCGCGCGGGTGGCGTCATCGCAGGCGCCGCCGAAGGCGAAGCGCTGCAGCAGCTCCACCTCACTCACCGGTAATTCAGGCAGTGCCTGCACGGCGCCGTACCAGCGCGCCAGGTCGCCGTGACCGATGGCCAGCTTGGCATCGAGCTGGCCGGGCAGCTCACAAGCCCAGTCCAGCAGCGGGGTGCCGGCCAGTTGCGCCTGCAGCGCGTCGAGATCCAGGTCGCGCATCATGGCAGGGCCACCAGCGAGGCGAAGTTAAGGCACTGGAACCAGGGCACCACCTTGCTGAAACCGGCAGCCAGCAGGCGTTCGCGGTGCTGCTGGAGGCTGTCGGGTAGCATCACCTTCTCGATGGCGCTGCGTTTCTGCGCGATTTCCAGCTCGCTGTAGCCGTTGGCACGTTTGAAGGCTACATGCAGCTCTGTGAGCAGCTCATGCTCGGCGGCATCCTCGAAGCGCAGCTTTTCCGAGAGAATCAGCGCGCCACCGGGCAGCAGCGCCTGGCGAATGCGCGTGAGCAATTCCAGGCGGCGCTCCGGGGGGATGAACTGCAGGGTGAAGTTGAGCGTGACCAGCGAGGTGGGGTGCAGGTCGAGGGCCAGGATGTCGGCTTCGATCACCTGCACCGGCAGCAGCTCCTGGAACATGGCGTCCTGGGCGTGCAGGTATTCGCGGCAGCGTTCGACCATGGCTGGCGAGTTGTCCACCGCGATCACCTGGCAGCCGTCCGCTTTTACATGGCGGCGCAGTGCCTGGGTCACCGCGCCGAGCGAGGCGCCGAGGTCATACAGTGTAGTGTGCGCCTCGGCGAACTGGCCGGCGAGTACGCCGATGTTCTCGACGATGGTCGGGTAGCCGGGCACCGAGCGCTTGATCATGTCGGGGAAGACCCGCACCACGTCCTCGTTGAAGACGAAATCGGGCACCTCGGGCAGAGGTTGGGCGAACAGACGATCAGGTTCTTGGCTCACGGCAATCGCAACGGGTAGCGGGAAAGGCCGGCATTTTAGCCAAGTGCGCGCCTGCCGTCAGGGCTTTCCCGCTGCCTGGCAGGGGTATCAATCGCCTGCTAGGTCTTGGTGCGTTCGAAGGCCGAAGCGGCAATACCCCACTGGCCGAGCCAGTAGGTGAGGATGATGGCATAGGGCGCGGCGTCGAAGCTGACGACGAAGCGATCGATGCCGATCAGGCTATCGGAGAGCATGAACAGCGTCGCGCCGCCGACGGCCAGCCAGGCCGAACGTGTTTGCAGGCCAGGCTGACCGAGACGCGCCAGGGCCCGCCAGAGCATCAGACAGATTGCCATGGCATAGCAGGCCACCGGAATCAGCAGGCTGCCCAAGCCGCCGCTCGCCAGTACGGCGAACATCGTTGCGCCTGCCAGCAGTGCCAGCAGCAGGGCGGGCAAGGCAAGTCGGCGGCTGTCGGAACAGTAGGCGTACAGGTAGGCCAGATGAGCCAGCAGGAAGGCGCCGAGGCCGAATACGAAGAGGTCTTGCGGCCAGTCGAGCAGAATGTCGCCGAGCAGTGAACACAGCAGGCCAATGCCGATCCAGCGCCGGTAGGTGCCGGCGGGTGCCTGGCGTAGCCAGAGCAGCAGGGCGATCACCGGGATGCCTTTGCTCAGCAGGCTGAGTTGCACATCACCGCTGATCCGGCCGTAGATAAAGACCGCAGCACCCACTAGACCGAGCAGCAACCAGCGCATGACAAGACTCCCTGTGTTATCGGATGCGCAACTATGGCCAGTGGCTGGACGCTTGCCAATGCGAGAGGTGCCAAAGCGAGTGGCAGATCGTGCCGCTGTACGGTGGGTGAGGGCGATACCTGCACCCACTGCGTTCAGCGTCAGCCTGCAACCAGTACGCGGATGGCTTCCAGGCGCAGGGCGGCCTTGTCGAACATCGCCAGGCTCTGTTCGCGCTGCTCGCGCAGGGCGTCGATCTCGCTGTCGCGCACGCTTGGGTTGACCGCCTGCAGGGCGACCAGGCGCGCCAGTTCCTCGTCCAGTTCAGCGATCAGGCGACGCTTGGCCTCACTCACGCGCTCGACATGGCGCGGCATGACCTTGGCTTCGGCATCGTTGATCTGCTTGGCCAGCACGTCGCGCTGGGCCTGGACGAACTTGTTGGCGCTGGCGCGCGGCACGCTTTCAAGCTGATCGTTGAGCGTCTCGAAGCCGACCTTGGGCGCCAGGTCGTTGCCATTGGCGTCGAGCAGGCAGCGCAGCCCAGCCGGCGGCAGGAAGCGCCCCAGTTGCAGTTTGCGCGGGGCGACCACTTCGCTGACGTAGAGCAGCTCCAGTAGCACGGTGCCGGGCTTGAGCGCCTTGTTCTTGATCAGCGCGACGGCGGTGTTGCCCATCGAGCCGGACAGCACCAGGTCCATGCCGCCCTGCACCATGGGGTGTTCCCAGGTGAGGAACTGCATGTCCTCGCGGACCAGGGCCTGCTCGCGATCGTAGGTGATGGTCACTGCTTCGTCGTCACCCAACGGGAAGCTGGCATCCAGCATTTTTTCGCTGGGGCGCAGGATCAGCGCGTTGTCGGAGTGGTCTTCGCTGTCGATGCCGAAGGCGTTGAACAGCTCTTCCATGTAGATCGGCAGGGTGAACTGGTCGTCCTGCTCGAGGATGGCGGAGGCCAAGGCTTCGCCTTCACCGGCGCCGCCGGAGTTCAGCTCCAGCAGGCGGTCACGGCCGCTGTGCAGCTCGCCTTCGAGGCGAATGCGTTCGGCGGTGGCTTCGTCCAGCAGTTGCTGCCACTGGCCGTCGTCACCGTTTTCCAGCAACGGCAGCAGGCGCGGGCCGAACTGGTGCTGCAGGGCGTTGCCGGTGGGGCAGGTGGCGAGGAAGGCATTGAGCGCCTGGTGGTACCACTGGAACAGGCGTTCCTGCGGGCTGTTTTCCAGGTACGGCACGTGCAGCTGGATGCGGTGTTTCTGGCCGATGCGGTCGAGACGGCCGATGCGCTGTTCGAGCAGGTCCGGGTGGGCCGGCAGGTCGAACAGCACCAGGTGATGGGCGAACTGGAAGTTGCGGCCTTCGGAGCCGATCTCCGAGCAGATCAGCACCTGCGCGCCAAATTCTTCATCGGCGAAGTAGGCGGCGGCGCGGTCGCGCTCGAGGATGCTCATGCCTTCATGGAACACCGTGGCCGGGATGCCGGAACGCACGCGCAGGGCGTCTTCCAGATCCAGCGCGGTTTCGGCGTGGGCACAGATCACCAGCACCTTGAATTTCTTCAGCATCTTCAGGGTGTCGATCAGCCACTCGACGCGCGGGTCGATACGCCACCAGCGTTGCTCTTCGTCGACATCGTCCTGCGCCTGGTAGCTGACTTCCGGGTACAGCTCGGCATGCTCGCCGATCGGCAGCTCCAGGTATTCGTCCGGACTCGGCAGCGGGTAGGGGTGCAGCTCGCGCTCGGGGAAGCCCTGCACGGCGGCGCGGGTGTTGCGGAACAGCAGGCGGCCGGTGCCGTGGCGATCCAGCAGCTCGCGCACCAGACGGGCGCGCGCCTGTTCGTCGCCGCCGTCGATGGCATCGAGTAGTTCGCGACCTTCATCGCCGAGGAAGCCGCCGATGGCATCGCGCGCCTGGGCGCTGAGCCTGCCCTGGTCGAGCAGTTCCTGTACCGCTTCGGCCACCGGGCGGTACTGGCTACTTTCGGCGCGGAAGGCTTCCAGGTCATGGAAGCGGGCCGGGTCGAGCAGGCGCAGGCGGGCGAAGTGGCTGTCCTGGCCGAGCTGCTCCGGGGTGGCGGTGAGCAGCAGCACGCCGGGGATGACCTCGGCAAGCTGCTCGACCAGCGAATACTCGGCGCTGGCCTGTTCCGGGTGCCAGACCAGGTGGTGGGCCTCGTCGACTACCAGCAGATCCCAGCCGGCGGCGAACAGGGCGTCCTGAGCCTTCTCGTCTTCCTTCAGCCATTCCAGGGCGACCAGCGCCAGTTGGCAGTCCTCGAAGGGGTTGCTGGCGTCGCTTTCCATGAAACGCTCGGCGTCGAACAGGGCGACGTCGAGGTTGAAACGCCGGCGCATTTCCACCAGCCACTGGTGCTGCAGGTTTTCCGGCACCAGGATCAGCACGCGGCTGGCGCGACCGGAGAGCAGCTGACGATGGATCACCAGGCCGGCTTCGATGGTCTTGCCCAGGCCCACTTCGTCGGCCAGCAGTACGCGCGGGGCGATGCGGTCGGCCACTTCACGGGCGATGTGCAACTGGTGGGCGATCGGTTGAGCGCGGGCGCCGCCCAGGCCCCAGAGTGACGACTGCAGCAGGCGGCTGTTGTGTTCGAGGCTGTGGTAGCGCAGGGCGAACCAGGCCAGCGGGTCGATCTGGCCGGCGAACAGGCGGTCGCTGGCCAGGCGGAACTGGATGAAGTTCGACAACTGAGTTTCCGGCATGGTGACCGGCTGATGCTGGGCATCGAGGCCGTGGTAGACCAGCAGGCCGTCGACGTCCTCGACTTCCTGCACGGTGAGCTTCCAACCCTCGAAATGGGTGATCTCGTCACCCGGGGCGAAGCGTACACGGGTCAACGGAGCATTGCGCGTAGCGTACTGGCGGGTTTCGCCGGTGGCCGGGTAAAGCACGGTGAGCAGGCGGCCATCCTCGGCGAGGATGGTTCCCAGACCCAATTCCGCTTCGCTGTCACTGATCCAGCGTTGCCCCGGTTGATATTGCGCCATGCCTGTCTGTCTCCCGCGTGAAAAGCCGGCTATGGTAACGGATGCAGCGCCACGGCCAAAGCAGTCATGACACTATTGCCGTGCGGCTTAGTCAAAAGTGTAGCGAGCACCGGCTAAAGTCGCGGCTCACGGGGCCGACAGCCTGACCAAAGGAGGTGCTGAAACGTGCTACCGCCGATCCCCCACAGTCTGGTGCCGGTCACTGCTACGCAAGACGTGATCAAGCCCAGGCCCGAGATTCCTCCGGTGACCCCGGCTTCGGAGAGCGCCAAGGAAAGTGCGCTGAGCTTGGACAAGCGGCACCCGCAGGAAACCGAGGAGCTGCTGCGTGAAGAGCAGCGTCGTCGTCAGCGGCGCGGCTACACCCCCGAGCAACTGGCTGAGGCCGAGCCGGAAGAGCTGGAGCAAGCGCTAGGTGATCTGCCCAGGCAGGGGCTGTGGGTAGACGTTGAAGTCTGAGACACTGATTTCATCCTCTTCTTCATAGACCTCACGATGCTGTTCGCCGACCCCTTGCCCGCACTTGCCGATGCCGAGCTGGATTATCTGCCCGGCTGGGTCGACGCTGCCCTGGCCGATAGCTGGCTGCAAGCACTGGTCGAGCAAACGCCCTGGCAGCAACCCGAGTTGTTCATCCATGGTCGCTATCACCGCACGCCACGGCTGACCGCCTGGTATGGCGAGCCCGAGGCGCGTTACCGCTATTCCGGGAAGATCCACGAGCCCTTGCCCTGGACGCCGCTGCTGGACGAGATTCGCCAACGGGTCGAGAAAGAAGTCGAGCAATCGCTCAATGCCGTGCTGCTCAATCATTACCGCGACGGCCAGGACTCCATGGGCTGGCACAGCGATGCCGAGCCTGAGCTGGGGCGCAATCCGTTGATCGCCTCGCTCAATCTGGGCGGCAGCCGGCGCTTCGATCTGCGTCGGCTTGGCAGCATGCGCATCGAGCATTCGCTGACGCTGGAGCATGCTTCGCTACTGGTCATGCGCGGGCCAACCCAGCATCATTGGCAACATCAAGTGGCGAAGACGCGCCAACGCTGCGCGCCACGCCTGAACCTGACCTTTCGCCTGATCCGGTTTCCGCTATGAGCAATGACGACAAGCTGATCGACTTCGCCGCCGAGCGCGACAAGCGTATCCACGATCTTAACGACAAGCGCCTCAACGAGATGCGCCAGGTGTTCGAGCAGGTATTGCCGCTGGGCAAGGGCAGGAAGAAGTCCAAGAGCAAACCCAAGAAGCGCTGAAACTCCCGCCGTTTGCGTGTCAGGCACAGCTGCCAGGCTGTGCTTCGCGCCCCGTACCCCCCCCGATTTCTTGACCTGGGTCAGTATTCCCCAAGGCCTGGTCACGCCTGCTCTCCAGCCATTGATCCAGGTCAATTTTCCCGCCGCTCGTGCTGATAACGTGAAGCCATCCCAGACAGACAGGCACAACAGGAGGCAGCCCATGTTCGTCGATACAGTGGTTCTCGCCGGAGTCGGCACCGTACTTCTGATGGTCGCGTTCTTCGGGGGGGTTGGTTACTTCATCTGGAAGGATGCGCACAAGCGCAAGCAGAGCTGATCCTTCCAGTTCACTGGGCACGCAAGGCAATTCGGGCGACCTCGGTCGCCCTTTTTTATTTGCGCCTTGCCCGCCTGAGGTCGCAGCACCTTCTGGACATAAATACTTAGCTAGCTAATAATTTGGTTCCGCACGGAGGCGCAACTCAATCGCTACAGCTATGTTCAGGGCTGAGATTCTTTCAGGTCGCCATTGTGCGTGATTCCTTGCTGGCGTTTCTCGCGCCAAGCTCGCAAGCCGTTCAATTTGCCATCAAGACCCTGCTCGGCGGTGGTCTGGCGCTGTGGTGCGCGTTGCGTTTCGGCCTGGAACAGCCGCAGTGGGCGCTGATGACCGCGTTCATCGTCGCCCAGCCGCTGTCCGGCATGGTCGTGCAGAAGGGCCTGGCGCGGCTGTTCGGCACGCTGGTCGGCACCTGCATGGCCGTGGTGATGATGGGGCTGTTCGCCCAGGCGCCGCTGTTGTTCGTGCTGGCGTTCGCCCTGTGGCTGGCGCTGTGCACGGCATCCTCGACCATGTTGCGCAGCGCCTGGTCGTACTCTTTCGTGCTGGCCGGCTACACGGTGGCGATCATCGCCTTGCCGGCCATTGGCAAGCCGCATGTGGTGTTCGACGAGGCCATCGCCCGTTGCACGGAAATCTGCCTGGGCATCACCTGCGCCACCCTGAGCAGCGTCTTGCTCTGGCCGCAGCGGGTCGAACGACAACTGGCGCAGCAGGCGCGTAACGCCTGGCAGGCTGGAGTAGCGGCGTCGCGCCAGGCGCTGGCTGGTGAGGCCGACGCGCGGCAAGGCTTGCTGGAAGTGCTGGCGCGAATCGTCGCCGTGGATGCTCAGCGTGAGCATGCCTGGTTCGAGGGCGCGCAAGGGCGCCAGCGAGCCGTGGCGCTGAGGGTGCTGAGCCGTGATCTGCTCGGCATGTTGCGTCTGGCCCGCGGTGTGGCGCGACAGTGGCGGCTACTGAGCAGCAGCGAGACGCAGGCGGTCGCGCCCTGGTTGCAGGTGGTGGACGAGCGCTTGCAGCAGGAGCAGCCAGCGGGCCTGCTGGAGCTGGTCGAGCAACTGCGCCAGGCGGCGCAGGACGATGAACTGAGCAGTGGCCAGAAGCTGTGCCTGGAGCGGTTGATGGTGCTGCTGTTGCGTGTCGAGGACGCCAGTCGTGCCTTGCTCGCAGTCGAGGAGGGCAGAGCGCCGGCCGATGCGCCGCGCGCCTTGTCCTGGCACTACGACTGGCAGACTGCGCTGGTGTATGGCTCGCGCAGTGCGCTGACCTTCCTGGTTCTGGCTGCATTCTGGCTGGCCACTGGCTGGACCCACGCCACCGGTGCGCTGCTGCTGGCCTGCGTGGTGTGCAGCCTGTTCGCCCGGCTCGAAGCGGCGCCGCAGATCGGCATGATGTTCCTGCGCGGGATCTTCTACGCACTGCCAGTGGCGTTCTTCGTCGGGCAGATTCTGATGCCGCAGATCGACGGCTTCGTGATGCTCTGCCTGGTGCTGGGCGTACCGCTGTTCTTTGGCGTGTTGGGCATGGCCAAGCCGGCGACGGCCGCCACATCCACTTCGTTCTGCCTGCATTTCATCGTGCTCTGCCTGCCGGCACCGGGTGTCGGCTACAACGTCGAGTTCTTCCTCAATGAAGCGCCAGGCATGCTGATAGGCGTGGGTTGTGCGGTGATGGCCTTCAAGCTGGTGGTGCTGCGCAATCCGGTCTGGCATGGCCGGCGCCTGATGCAGGCGATCCTGGCCGACCTCGGGCGGTTGAGCCGCCGCGACCTGGGGCGTGCCGAAAACTGGTTCGGTGGGCGTATGGCTGATCGTCTGCTGCAGTTGGCGCGGCATTATCCGGCGCGGCCTGATCAGGCGCGCAGCCGCTGGGACGATGGCGTGGCCGGGCTTGATCTGGGCGACGAGTTGCTGCATCTGCGCAAGTGCCTGGCCAATGCCGATGCTGGCCTGGCGCGGTCGCAGCGGCGTTTCCTGGAGCGCCTCGACGACGCGCTGGAGCGTGCTCCCGCACCAGGGCGTGAAGACGATCTGAACGCTGCGGTGGCCGAACTGCAGGAGTCCCTGCGCGCCTGCACGCCGAGCATCGACAAGCGCCTGGCCGAGGCGGCGCTGTTGCAGCTGCAAAACGGCTGGCTCCACTGGTGCCAACTAAGAGGAGGGGCTAATGGGCTTGCATGAATGGTCGCTGGGCGGCGTATTGCTGAGCCCGATGGCGGCCTACGCGGTATTGGCGCTGTTGCTGACCGGCGTGTTGCGCCTGGGGCTGCAGCGCATCGGGCTGTCGCGCTGGATCTGGCACGAAGCCCTGTTCGACTGTGCCCTGTATGTCTGTGTCCTGGCTGCGGTGCTTGCCGTGCTGGGGCGGTAAGGAGAAAAGCATGCGTTCGACCATTCGAGTCGGCATCACCCTGGCCATGGTGGTGGCGGCGATCTTCGCCGGCTCCTGGATCTGGCAGCACTACATGTACTCGCCCTGGACGCGCGACGCTCGGGTGCGCGCCGACGTGGTAACCATCGCCCCGGACGTGTCCGGCTGGGTGGTCGAGCTCAAGGTGCGCGACAACCAGCAGGTCAAGGCGGGGGATCTGCTGATGAGCATCGACCGCGATCGCTATCAGGCGGCGGTGGAGAAGGCCAAGGCGGTGGTGGATATTCGCCGCCAGCAGCTGAGCCTGCGCGAGCACGAAGCTTCGCGCCGCTCTCGCCTGGGTGCCCAGGCGATCAGTGCCGAGCTGCTGGAGAGCGCGCAGATCAATGCCGAGATGGCGCGCAGCGAGTACCGCGAAGCGCAGGCTGATCTGCGTGTGGCCGAGCTGAATCTGGCGCGCAGCGAAGTGCATGCCCCGCGCGACGGACAGATCACCAACCTGGTGCTGGCCCAGGGCAACTACGTGAATGCCGGGCAGGCGGTGATGGCGCTGGTCGATACCCAGTCATTCTACGTACAGGCGTATTTCGAGGAGACCAAGCTGCCGCGCATCCAGGTCGGCGCGCCGGTGGAGGTCTGGTTGATGGGCGGTGATCAGCAGCTTCGCGGCGAGGTGGAGAGCATCAGCCGCGGCATCACCGATCGCAACGCCAGCCCGGACGGGCAATTGCTGGCCGACGTCGAACCGACCTTCAATTGGGTGCGCCTGGCGCAGCGCATTCCGGTGCGTATCAAGCTCGATCAGGTACCCGAGAGCATGGTGCTGAGCGCCGGCATGACCGCCAGCGTAAGGGTGGAGTAGCGCGGTTCTGACTGGTAGGAGCCGCGCCTCGCGGCGAATGGTTCAGGCAACGTCGATAATGAGTTGAACCCACTATTCGCCCCGGGGCGGGGCTCCTACAGTCCGAAGGATGGGCAACGCGAAGCTTGTCCACCGCTTGGACTGACGCAATGGTGGATGAAAGAAGCGTCATCCACCCTGCGACCAATTGAACGTGATCAGGCGCGCTCGATCTGTGCCGGCGTGCGGCGCATCAGCACCTTGCCGTGACGTACCGACACCAGTGCGTGGCCCTGGCTGCGCACCATCTCGTAATCGTCCGGCGCCGATAGGATCAGCAGGTTGGCCGGGCGACCGGCCTCCAGCCCGTAACGATCACCCAGCGCCAGGGCGCGCGCCGAGTTGTCGGTGATCAGATCCAGGCTGCGCTTGAGGTCTTCGTAGCCAAGCATGTGGCAGATGTGCAGGCCGGCTTCGAGGATGCGCAGGATGTTGCCGTTACCCAGCGGATACCAGGGGTCGACGATGGAGTCCTGGCCGAAGCAGATGTTCATCCCGGCGCGGTCGATCTCGGCCACGCGGGTCAGGCCGCGTCGTTTCGGGTAGGTGTCGAAGCGGCCCTGCAGGTGGATGCTCTCGGTGGGGCAGGAGATGAAGCTGATGCCGCTCATCTTCAACAGGCGGAACAGCTTGGAACAGTAAGCGTTGTCGTAGGAGCCCATGGCCGTGGTGTGACTGGCGGTGACCCGCGCGCCCATGCCGCGCACGCGGGCCTCCTCGGCCAGCACCTCGAGAAAACGTGACTGCGGGTCGTCGGTCTCGTCGCAGTGCACGTCCACCAGGCAGCCGGTGCGTTCGGCCAGCTCCATCAGGAACTTGATCGACGACACGCCTTGGTCACGGGTGTTCTCGAAGTGCGGGATGCCGCCGACCACATCGGCGCCCAGTTCCACGGCTTGCTCCATCAGCGCGCGCCCGTTGGCGTAGGACTCGATGCCCTCCTGCGGGAAGGCGACGATCTGCAGGTCGATCAGGTGGCGGGTTTCCTCGCGCACTTCGAGCATGGCCTTGAGCGCTGCCAGGGTCGGGTCGGTGACGTCGACGTGGGTGCGCACGTGCTGGATGCCATGGTCGACCAGCATGTCGATGGTCTTCTTGGCGCGGGTCTTGGTGTCTTCATGGGTGACCAGCGCCTTGCGTTCGGCCCAGCGCTCGATGCCCTCGAATAGCGTGCCGCTCATGTTCCAGGCCGGCTCGCCGGCGGTGAGGGTGGCGTCGAGGTGGATGTGCGGCTCGACGAAGGGCGGCACCACGAGATTGCCGGCGGCGTTCAGATCGCCCTCGGCGATGGGGGGCAAGGCGTGCTGGGCGTCGATGGCAGCGATGCGCTCGCCGTCCAGGGTGATGCGGTGCAGGCCGTCGCGGCCGCGCAGGCGGGCATTGTGAATGATCATCAGGTTTCCTCTCAGGCAGGCGACGACAGGCGCCGGATCAACAGCGCAACGCTGATGTTCAGACGGTCGTGCGGATCTTCGAATGAGCAGCCGGTCAGCGCTTCGATGCGCTGTAGACGGTAGCTCAGGGTATTGCGGTGAACGTTCAGGCGTTGCGCGGCCAGGGCCAGGTTGCCGTTCTCGGCGAACCAGGCCTCCAGCGTCGGCATCAGCACCGGTTGGTGGCGTGAGTCGTCGCCGATCAGCGGGCCGACCACGCGTTCGACGAAGCGATCGAGCAGGCTGCGGTCGCGGATCGCACCGAGCAGCTCCAGCACGCCCAATTCATTGAAACTGCACAGGCCCAGGCGCTCGGGAAAGCGCTGCGCCACGGCCAGTGCCTGGCGTGCTTCACCCAGGCCCTGGGCGAAACGCGGCGCCTCGCAGCCGGCGCTGCCTAGGCCAAGGAACAGCCGTAGCGGGCCGAGTTGCGGGCGCAGTTCATCGAGCAGCACGGTCATGGCCTGACGATTACGCGCTTCGGCGTGGGCATCGGGGCAGGGCAGCAGGGCGATCCAATGACGGCCCTGGCTGACCAGCGGCAGCGCATTACCGAGTTCGCCGAGGCTCTGCTCCAGTCGCCGTTGCAGCAGTTGTTGGCGAGTCTGTAGCTGACGTTCGGCGTCTTCGTCGGGCAGGTCACCGAACAGTTGCTCGCTGCCGTCGAGGCGCAGCAGTGCCACCTGACGCGGCACATGCAGTGCCAGGCCGAGGCTGTCACCGCGTTGCAGCAGCACCTCGAGTGACTGGTAGTCACCCTCGAGCACCTGCTCCAGCACGTGCTGGCGTGAGCGGCCGAGCTGCTGCGCCTGCACCAGCGCGGTGCCGATGGCCTGGGTGACCACCACCATCTTCAGCGCGTAGGGCTGCTCGATCAGTGGTAGGTTCAGGCGCTCGGCTTCTGCGATGACGCTGGGCGGGATGGCCTGGATGAACTCGGCGCCGGTGAGGATGACCATGCCGGCCACCACGCGCTCATGGCCTTCGCGCACCAGGCGTAGCAGGTTGGCTTCGTCACGCGGATGGTTGATGCCGGTGACGAAGATCAGCTCGCCGCCCATCACCCAGTCGGCGATGCCTTCGTTCTCGGCCACGTAGGGCCAGCGCACGGCATTGTCGCGCCCGGCCTGGCCGGCACGCAGGTGCATGCTGGCCAGGTCGGGCAGGGCGAGTACATCGGCGACGGTCAGGCTCACGCGCCGGCGACCTGTTGGCGGCCGACCAGGGCCCTGTTCAGTTCGAACAGCACAACGTAGGCCACGGCAGCCACGGCGATGCCCACCAGCGGGGCTACCCAGGGCGAGAAGTAGGCGCTGAGTGCACCGATCAGGTAGGCGCCCAGGCCGACCCAGTTGAACGTCGGCAGACGTACATCGGCCAGTTTCGGATAGCGCGCGCGGTGGCCGTAGAAGAAGTCGGCCATGATCACCCCACCAATCGGCGGGATGATCGAGCCGAGCAGGATCAGGAAGGGAATCAGCATCTCGTACATGCCGCCGATAGCCAGCAAGGTGCCGATGGCCGCGCCGGCCAGGGTCACGGTCTTGCGTTTGCCGGTGCGCAGCAGGTTGCAGCCGGCGGCGGCGAAGTTGTAGATGGTGTTGTCCTGAGTAGTCCACAGATTGAGGAACAGCATGATCACGGCAGCCATGGACAGCCCCTGCAGCACCAGCACTTCGACCACGTCCGGTTGCTGATAGACGATGGCGCCATAGGCCCCGGCGATGATCATCAGGCCATTGCCGATGAAGAAACCGAACAGGCTGGCCAGCACCGCGACGCGGCCGCTCTTGGCGAAACGTGTCCAGTTGGTGGCCTGGGTGGCGCCGCTGACGAAGGTGCCAAACACCAGGGTGATGGCCATACTCAGGCTCATGCTCTCCTTGGGTTGGACTGCCAGTAGCCCGGCCATACCGCCGATATCACGGGTGGCGATCCACAGCGAAGCCACCAGCAGCACCAGCATGGCCGGCACGGCGACGCGCGAGAGCAGATCGAGGCCCTTGTAGCCGATGAAGGCAGTGACGCAGAAACCGAAGCCGAACAGCACCATCAGCGGGATAGTCAGGCTTTCGGGCAGGCCAAGAATCTTCACCAGGACGATGGCGATGGTCGCCGTGCCCCAGGCGTACCAGCCGATCTGGGTGAAGCCGAGCAGCATGTCGGACAGCTTGCTGCCCACCTCGCCGAAGCAGAAACGGCCCATCAGCACCGAGTTCAGCCCACTGCGGCAGGCGATCAGGCCCAGCACGGCGGCATACAGGCCGAGCAGCAGGTTACCGATCACCGCAGCCCAGAGCAGAGTGGTGAAGTCGAAGGCCATGCCGATCTTGCCGCCGGCGAACATAGTGGCGGTGAAGAAGGTGAAGCCGAACAGCAGGATGGCGGTGGAAAACAGCCCTTGGCGTGCGCCGCTGGGCACCTCGCTCAGGGGGTAATCGCTATCGGGGGTGGCATGGCTCATGGACCTGGCTCCGGTAAGAGGGTGAGGCCTTGGCGATAGCAGGGGACGTGCCAGAAAGCAGTGCAGCAGTCTGCTTGGCAAGGTGATCAAAGGGGCTTGTGCGATATGCACAAAGAAACGCACTTATGGCAGCGCAAGGTCGTTCAAGATTTGTGAGTGTAGAACAAAAGTGGTGCGCAGCACTGTAGCCACGCACCAGCTTGCAGCGCCTCAGTTGACGGTGACCTGCGGCATCGGCGGCATGGTCACGGTCTGCTCGG
Source organism: Ectopseudomonas oleovorans (assembly GCF_029845265.1). Classification (NCBI taxonomy): domain Bacteria; kingdom Pseudomonadati; phylum Pseudomonadota; class Gammaproteobacteria; order Pseudomonadales; family Pseudomonadaceae; genus Ectopseudomonas; species Ectopseudomonas oleovorans. Next base: position 25,488 of record NZ_JAOCLK010000010.1, on the reverse strand, counting down.
CGCTCGGGGCGAGCACTTCGGCTTCGCCGTCGACCACTTGCTTGCCGTCCTGATTGAACACGCGGGTGGCGATGCGCACGCGGTTCTTCGGCAGTTTTTCCAGCACTTCCAGCTTCACGGTGAGTGTGTCGCCAAGCTTCACCGGGCGGGTGAACTTGAGCAGCTGGCCGAGGTAGATGGTGCCCGGGCCAGGCAGGTTGCAGGCGATGGCGGCGCTGATCAGCGCGCCGGTGAACATGCCGTGGGCGATGCGCTCCTTGAACATGGTCTCGGCAGCGAAGGCGGCGTCCAGGTGTACCGGGTTGTTGTCGCCGGATACCGCAGCGAACAGTTGTACGTCGCGTTCTTCGACCTGCTTTTCGAAGCTCGCCTGCTGGCCGACTTCGAGAGCTTCGTAGGGGATATTGGTTACCTGGGTCATGGACACTCCTTGATTGGGCTTCGACCATGGCTCAGCGCCTGCTGCAGCCAGTCGATCAGGTGGGCGGTGACCTCGTCGCGATTGCTCTCGTTGAGCAGCTCGTGACGGGCCTCGGGATAAATCTTCAGTTGCACGTCGCGCACGCCAGCTTCGCGCAGGGCGCCAGCCAGATCACCCAGGCGCTTGCCGTCGCTGACAGGGTCGCGCGAGCCGCCGATCACCAGTAGCGGCAGGTCAGCATCGATCTGCGCCAGGTTGCTGGACGGGGTGATGTGCTGCAGGCCATCGAGCAGGTCGCACCACAACTGCGTGGTGCAGACGAAACCGCACAGCGGATCGGTCACGTATTTGTCCACTTCCGCCGGGTCGCGGCTGAGCCAGTCGAAGGCCGTGCGGTTGGGCTTGAAGGCTTTGTTGAACGAGCCGAAGGAGAGAAAATCGATGACCTTGCTGCGCCCTTTGGGGCCCAGGCGCCAGCGCTCGAAGCCGGCGATCAGCCGGGCGGCCTTGTACAGCGCCACGGGCTGGTAATTGGAGCCGGATAGCACGGCGCCCTGCAGGCTGCAGCTATGGCCGAGCAGATAGGCCATGCCGATGTAGCTGCCCATGCTGTGGCCGAACAGGAAGATTGGCGTATGCGGGTGCTGCTGGCGAATGTGGTGGTTGAGGGTGGATAGGTCGCCGACCACCTTGCTCCAACCGTCTTCATCAGCATAGTGGCCAAGGGTGCCGCGTTCGGCGGTAGCGCCATGGCCGCGCTGATCCAGCGCGTAGAGCGCGAAGCCTGCCGCGACCAGGGCTTCAGCCAGGCGTGCGTAGCGCAGGCTGTGCTCGGCCATGCCATGGGCCAGCATGACCACCGCGCGCGGCGGTTGATCCGCGTGCCAGTGGTTGACGTGCAGGTGCAGACCGTCCTGGGTGGCCAGGGGAAAGGTGTTGTGGCGCATGGCTAATCCTTGTGCCGGAGATTGGCGGCATTGTGCACCCTGACGGGTGTCAGGCAAAGCATGGGCGAATTTCCCGTGAGTCGTAAAGATCGGTTACGAATCACTGCATTTATAGCGAAATTCAGCCCATCAATGACGCCTTCGAGCTATTTGCGGCGCCGCTCTGAATTGCTACTTTCCGGGCAGTCCCGCACTGCGGGCCAGATCACTTCAGGGGAAGAGGACAAGAACAATGCAACCTGATTTCTGGAACGACAAGCGCGCTCCCGGCGTGCCTAACGATATCGACCTGTCCAGCTACAAGTCGGTGATCGAAGTATTCGAGCGCTCATGCAAGCGCTTTGCCGACCGTCCGGCCTTCAGCAATCTCGGCGTGACGCTGACCTATGCCGAGCTGGATCGTCTCTCCGCGACCTTCGCCGCCTACCTGCAGAAGCACACCGACCTCAAGCCGGGCGATCGTATCGCGGTGCAGATGCCCAACGTGTTGCAGTATCCGATCGCCGTGTTCGGCGCCATGCGCGCCGGGCTGATCGTGGTCAACACCAACCCGCTGTACACCGCGCGTGAGATGCGCCACCAGTTCAAGGATGCCGGTGTGCGTGCGCTGGTGTACCTGAACATGTTCGGCAAGCTGGTGCAGGAGGTGCTGCCGGATACCGAGATCGACTACCTGATCGAAGCCAAGATGGGCGACATGCTGCCGAGTCTCAAGGGCTGGTTGGTCAACACCGTGGTGAAGAAGGTCAAGAAGATGGTGCCCGACTACCATCTGCCCCAGGCCATTGCCTTCAAGCAGGTGCTCAAGCAGGGTCACGGCCAGACGCTGACGCCGGTCAAAGCCAGCCACGACGACATCGCCGTGCTGCAATACACCGGCGGCACCACCGGTGTGGCCAAGGGCGCCATGCTCACCCACGGCAACCTGGTGGCCAACATGCTGCAGGTGGACGCCTGCCTGGCGCAGCTCGGTGATGACGGCACGCCGCTGATGAAACAGGGGCAGGAGATCATGATCGCGCCGCTGCCGCTGTACCATATCTATGCCTTCACCGCGAACTGCATGTGCATGATGCTCAACGGCAACCAGAATGTGTTGATCACCAATCCGCGCGACATCCCCGGCTTTGTCAAGGAGCTGGGCAAGTGGAAGTTTTCTGCGCTGCTGGGTCTCAACACCCTGTTCGTTGCGCTGATGGATCACCCGGAGTTCAAGAACCTCGATTTCTCCAGCCTCAAGGTCACCAACTCCGGTGGTACCGCGCTGGTCAAGGCCACCGCCGAACGCTGGAAGCAGATAACCGGCTGCACTGTGGTCGAAGGTTACGGCCTGACCGAAACCTCGCCGGTGGCCAGCACCAACCCTTATGGCGATAGGGCGCGCCTGGGTACGGTCGGTATTCCGGTGCCGGGCACGGCGTTCAAGGTGATCGACGACGACGGCAACGAGCTGCCGCTGGGCGAACGCGGTGAGCTGTGCATCAAGGGCCCGCAGGTGATGAAGGGCTACTGGCAGCGTGAGGAAGCGACCGCCGAAGTGCTCGACGCCGAGGGCTGGTTCAAGACTGGCGACATCGCGGTGATCGACCCGGACGGCTTCGTGCGTATTGTCGACCGCAAGAAGGACATGATCATCGTCTCCGGCTTCAACGTGTACCCCAACGAGATCGAGGAGGTGGTCATGGCCCACCCGAAGGTCGCCAGCTGCGCGGCCATCGGCGTGCCGGACGAAAAGTCCGGGGAGGCGGTCAAGTTGTTCGTGGTACCGCGTGACGGCGGCGTCACCGCGGAAGAGCTCAAGGCTTACTGCAAGGAAAACTTCACCGGCTACAAGGTGCCCAAGCACATCGTATTCAAGGATTCGCTGCCGATGACCCCGGTCGGCAAGATCCTGCGTCGCGAGCTGCGCGACATCGCCTGACCCAAGGCCCCTCCCCACTGTTGGGGGAGGGGCTTTCCCGCCTCATCTGCCCTCGGGCACTCCAATTGTTGTGATTTGGTAACTACCTTCGCATGCTTCATGCAGCCCAGTGCTGCATCACCGGCAGAGACGAGCTAGGCTCTGCGCGCTGCAATGTGCGAGCTAGAGGCTTTTCGCGGGGTAACTAAGGCAAGGATGGCCTGTGACTGCGTTGTCTTTTTCGGTCATTTTTGTGACTCTCAAGACCATGTTTGGTGCTGGTCGGCCTCTGGCAAAGCTGCTACTCTCGGCGCGCTTCCGGGCCCTGGGCCAGCGGGAAAGCGAGCTATACACACAACAAACAACCGCCGTCGCGCGGTGAAGATCAGCTGTTGCTTAGGAGTGGGCTTCCATGACCGAAAACTTCTGGAAGGACAAGTATCCCGTTGGGGTTGCTGCCGAAATCAATCCCGATCAGTACCCGAACATCCTCGCGGTATTGAAAGAGTCCTGCCAACGCTTCGCCGACAAGCCTGCTTTCAGCAACCTGGGCAAGACGCTCACCTACGGCGAGATCTACAAGCTCTCCGGTGACTTCGCCGCCTACCTGCAGAAACACACCGATCTCAAGCCCGGCGACCGCATCGCCGTGCAACTGCCCAACGTCCTGCAGTACCCCGTCGTGGTGTTCGGTGCCATGCGCGCCGGCCTGGTGGTGGTCAACACCAACCCGCTGTACACCGCGCGGGAAATGGAGCACCAGTTCAACGACTCCGGCGCCAAGGCGCTGATCTGCCTGGCCAACATGGCCCATCTGGCCGAACAGGTCGTGCCCAAGACCGGCGTCAAGACCGTGATCGTCACCGAAGTCGGCGACATGCTGCCGACCTTCAAGCGTCTGCTGGTCAATGCCGTGATCAAGCACGTGAAGAAGATGGTGCCGGCCTACAACCTGCCCAAGGCGGTCAAGTTCAACGATGCCCTGGCCAAGGGTCGTGGCCAGTCCTTCAGCGAAGCCAACCCGAGCAACGATGACATCGCCGTGCTGCAGTACACCGGTGGCACTACTGGTGTAGCCAAGGGCGCGATGCTGACCCATCGCAACCTGGTGGCCAACATGCTGCAGGTCAAAGAGCTGATGGGCGCCAACCTCAATGAAGGTTGCGAGGTGCTGATCGCGCCGCTGCCGCTTTATCACATCTACGCCTTCACCTTTCACTGCATGGCGATGATGCTGATCGGTGGCCACAACATCCTGCTGACCAACCCGCGCGACCTGCCGGCGGTGGTCAAGGACCTGGCCAAGTACCGCTTCACCGGTTTCGTTGGCCTCAATACCCTGTTCGTTGCCCTGTGCAACAACGAGGACTTCCGCAAGCTGGACTTCTCCAGCCTGAAGCTCACCGTCTCCGGCGGCATGGCCCTGCAACTGGCTACCGCCGAGCGCTGGAAGGAAGTCACTGGCTGCGCCATCTGCGAAGGCTTCGGGATGACCGAGACCAGCCCGGTGGTCACGGTCAACCCGTTCAGCGCCATCCAGCTCGGTACCATCGGCATTCCGGTGCCCTCGACCCTGTGCAAGATCGTCAACGACGACGGCCAGGAATTGGCCATCGGCGAAATCGGCGAGCTGTGCGTGAAAGGCCCGCAGGTGATGAAGGGCTACTGGCAGCGCCAGGAAGCCACTGATGAAATCCTCGACGCCGAAGGCTGGTTGAAGACCGGTGATATCGGCCTGATCCAGGAAGACGGCTACATGCGTATCGTCGACCGCAAGAAGGACATGATTCTGGTGTCCGGCTTCAACGTCTACCCGAACGAACTGGAAGATGTGCTGGCAACTCTACCGGGCGTACTGCAGTGCGCCGCCATCGGTATCCCTGACGAGAAATCCGGTGAAGCGATCAAGGTGTTCGTGGTGGTCAAACCAGGCGAGAGCGTGACCAAGGAGCAGGTGATGGAGCACATGCGCGCCAACCTCACCGGCTACAAGGTACCCAAGGCCGTCGAGTTCCGCGACATGCTGCCGACCACCAACGTCGGCAAGATCCTGCGTCGCGAATTGCGCGACGAAGAGCTGAAGAAGATGGGCAAGAAGTGATTCGGCCCTGCTGATGAAAACGCCACCTTCGGGTGGCGTTTTTCATTGCGTCACCTTACCTGTGGGTTGCGCCGAGTGGCCTGGTGGACTGTTCGCTTTGCTCCTGAGTCCGCCCTACGCGCTGGGCTTTAGTGGCACTGGAGTGATTTGACTACTTTTGGTCGGTCGCGGTAGGGACGGCAGTTACCTGCCGCCCCTACCGCGACCTTTTGGTCAAAAGGTACCGCTCTCTTACGCCTTAATCTCACGCCCTTTCGCAGCGGTATAGCCTGCCCGCCATAAGCCGTAATCTGCGACAATCCCGCCTTTGCCCTGATTGCCTCGATCCAGATGACTGACCTCGCCACGCTGCAGAAGAACCTCGACCACGTCATGATCGCCGAGCGTCATCGCTTGCGCCGGCAATTGCATGAGCTGCAGAAGCATCCCGACGAGGCGAAGCTGGCGCAGTGGCTGGAGCGTTTTCAGGCGTCCAGCGACAAGGTGACGGCGCGGCGTAGCAGCATCCCCGCCATGCGCTACGACGATGCGCTGCCGATTGCGGCCAAGCGCGACGAGATCAAGGCCGCGCTGGAGAAGAGCCAGGTGGTGGTGATCGCCGGCGAGACCGGCTCGGGCAAGACCACGCAGTTGCCGAAGATCTGTCTGGAGATTGGCCGGGGTGTGCATGGGCTGATCGGTCATACCCAGCCGCGCCGTCTCGCCGCGCGTAGTGTGGCGACTCGGGTAGCGGAAGAGATCGGTACGCCGCTGGGTGAGCTGGTCGGTTATCAGGTGCGCTTCGAGGATCAGAGCAAGGACGGCACGCTGATCAAGCTGATGACCGATGGCATCCTGCTCGCCGAAACCCAGCACGACCGCTTTCTGGAAAAGTACGACACCATCATCGTCGACGAAGCCCACGAACGCAGCCTCAATATCGACTTCCTGCTCGGCTACCTGAAGACCCTGCTGCCGCGTCGCCCGGATCTGAAACTGATCATCACGTCGGCGACCATCGATCTGGAGCGATTCAGCAAACACTTCAACGATGCGCCGATCATCGAGGTGTCCGGTCGCACCTACCCGGTGGAAACCTGGTATCGCCCGCTGGCGGCCGAGGTGGACGAGGAGGGCGAGCGCCTGCTCGATGACCTGTCCATCGATCAGGGCATTCTTGCCGCGCTGGACGAGATCACCGAGCACGAGCGCAGTGTGGGCCAGCGCCCTGGCGATGTGCTGGTGTTCCTGCCTGGCGAACGCGAGATTCGCGAGGCGGCGGAGGTGCTGCGCAAGGCTAACCTGCGTTTTACCGAGGTGCTGCCACTGTATGCGCGGCTGACGCCGGCCGAGCAGCAGAAGATTTTCGCACCCATGGCCGGGCGCAAGATCGTGCTGGCCACCAACGTCGCGGAAACCTCGCTGACCGTGCCGGGCATCCGCTATGTGATCGACAGCGGCACGGCGCGCATCAGCCGCTACAGCTACCGCGCCAAGGTGCAGCGCCTGCCCATTGAGCCGGTGTCGCAGGCCAGCGCCAACCAGCGCAAGGGCCGCTGCGGGCGGGTCGAGCCGGGTATCTGCATTCGCCTGTACAGCGAGGAGGATTTCCTTGGGCGCCCGGAATTTACCGACCCGGAGATACTGCGCACCAACCTCGCGGCGGTGATTTTGCAGATGCTGCACCTGCGTCTGGGCAGTATCGAGGACTTCCCCTTTATCGAGCCGCCAGACGGCAAGGCCATCAGCGACGGCTTCAACCTGTTGCAGGAGCTGTCGGCGGTCAACCGCGAAAGCCAGCTCACGCCCATCGGCCGGCAACTGGCGCGCCTGCCCATCGACCCGCGCCTGGGACGCATGGTGCTGGAAGGCGCCAAGCAGGGCAGCCTGGAGGAAATCCTTATCGTCGCCGCCGCGCTGTCGGTGCAAGACCCGCGTGAGCGACCGATGGATCGCCAGCAGGCCGCCGATCAGGCGCACGCGCAGTGGAAGGATGTGGATTCCGACTTCGCCGCGCTGATCAACCTGTGGCGCGGCTTCGAGGAAAAACGCCAGGAGCTGGGCAGCAACCCGCTGCGTACCTGGTGCAAGAAGAACTTCCTCAATTACATGCGTCTGCGCGAATGGCGCGATGCGCACCGGCAACTGGTGCTGATCGCCCGCGAGCTGAAGCTCGAAGGCGGGCGTGGATCGGGTAGGAGCCCGCTTGCGGGCGATCCGTCTGATCGCCGGCAAGCCGGCTCCTACAACGAACCCGTCGCGCCGACCAAGGACACTCGCGTCAACGCCATTGCCCGTCAGCAGGCCGAGGCCAGTGAGGCGGTGGTGCGGGCGAAGAATTACGCCGCCGTGCACAAGGCGATTCTCGCCGGCCTGCTCAGCCAGATCGGCCAGAAGACCGAGGAGGGCGACTACCTCGGCGCGCGTCAGCGACGTTTCTGGATTCATCCGTCCAGCGTGATCGGGCGTAAGAAGCCTAACTGGGTGATGGCCGCCGAACTGGTGGAAACCACCAAGCTGTTCGCCCGTATGGTAGCGAAGATCGAGCCGGACTGGATCGAGCCGCTGGCGGCGCATCTGGTGAAGAAGAACCATCTGGAACCGCACTGGGAGAAGAAGCGCGGCCAGGTGGTGGCGTACGAGCAGGTCACCCTGTACGGCATGATCATCGTCGGCCGCCGCCCGGTGCATTACGGCCCCATCGACCCGCAGGTTTCCCGTGAGATGTTCATTCGCGAGGGCCTGGTGCGTGGCGAGATCAACAGTCGCGTGCGCTGCCTGACCGCCAACCGCCAGTTGCTCGAACGCCTCGACGAGCTGGAGGCCAAGTCGCGCCGCCGCGACATCCTCGCTGACGAGGAAACCCTGTTCGGCTACTACGATGCGCGTATCCCGCAGGACATCTATCAGGCCGCGAGTTTCGAGAGTTGGTACAAGAAAGGCAGCGCCGCCGACCCGCAGCTGTTGATCATGCGTGAGGAGGACGCCCTGGCCCGTGATGCCAAGGAAGTCACCGCCGCGCAGTACCCGGACACCTTGCGTATCGGCGAACTGCAACTGCCGCTGAGCTATCACTTCGAACCCAACCACCCGCGTGATGGCGTGACCCTGCGTGTGCCGGCGCCGCTGTTGCCGCAACTGCCGCCCGAGCGTCTGGAGTGGCTGGTGCCGGGCCTACTGGAAGCCAAGTGCGTGGCGCTGGTGCGCGGCCTGCCCAAGGCGCTGCGCAAGAACTTCGTGCCGGTGCCGGACTTCGTCGGTGCGGCGCTGGACAAGTTGGTGTTTGGCCAGGGTTCGCTGCCGCAGGCGCTGGGGCATGAGTTGCTGCGCATGACCGGTGCGCGAGTGCCCGACGAGGCCTGGCAGGAATCCGCCGCCGGGTTGGAAAACCACCTGAAGATGAACATCGAGGTGGTCGATGCCCAGGGCAAGTTCCTCGGCGAGGGCCGCGACCTGGCTGAGCTGACCGCGCGCTTCGCCGAAGCCAGCCAGGCTGCGCTGGCCATTCCGCAGCAGGACAAGACGCCGAAAACGGTGGAGGCCAAGGCCTTCGCCCAGGTGGCGGAGAAGACTCAGCAGAAGATCGCCGGCCTCTCCATGACGGTTTACCCGGCGCTTGTGGAGGAGGCAGGGGTGGTCAAGGAAGGGCGCTTCCCGACCCAGGCCGAAGCCGACTTCCAGCACCGCCGTGCGCTGCAACGTCTGCTGCTGCAACAGCTGGCCGAGCAGGCCAAGTTCCTGCGTAGCAAGCTGCCGGGGCTGACCGAACTGGGTTTGCTGTATCGCGATATCGGCCGCGTCGAGGCGCTGGTCGAGGACATCCTGCTGGCCAGCCTGGACGCCTGCATCCTCGAAGGCGAAGCCACGCTGCCGCGCGACGGTGCGGCCCTGGCGCAACTGGCCGAGCGCAAGCGCGGTGACTGGACGGCCCACGCCGAACGCATCGCCCGCCTGGTGCTGGAGATCCTCAAGCTGCACCATGGCCTGCAGAAGCGCTTCAAGGGCAAGATCGATCTGGCCCAGGCGATGGCGCTCAACGATATCAAGCAGCAACTGGCGAACTTGGTGTATGCCGGCTTCGTGCGCGAAACGCCGGGCGAATGGCTCAAGGAAATTCCGCGTTATCTGAAGGCCATCGAGCAGCGCCTGGACAAGGTCGGCGCGCAGGTGCAACGCGACCGCGTGTGGACGGGCGAACTGGCCGGCTACTGGGAGCAGTACAAGGCCCGCGCTGCCAAGCATGCTCAGGAGGGCAAGCGTGATCCGGAGCTGACGCTGTACCGCTGGATGCTGGAGGAATACCGCGTGTCGCTGTTCGCCCAGCAACTGGGCACCAAGATGGCGGTGTCGGACAAGCGCCTGAGCAAGCAGTGGACGCTGGTTGAAAGTTGATGATCGGCGCTCGCCCCGGCGGTGGGGCGAGCTATCCACTGATGAATGCGGAAACTGAAAAACGATGAGTGTGAATGATGAAAACGTCGGGCTGGGGCGCCGTGGCTGCCTGGGCCTGTTTCTGGCTGGCTTGGCGTTCGTGGTGCTGATATCGCCGGCCTCATCTACATCATGACCCCCCCAGGATGGCGAGATCGAGGCGGCCGAGCGCCAGGCCATCGAAGCCTGCTGGAAAAGTGCGCAGGCCACCGAACGTAGCTTCACCGAGGAAAGTTGTCAGGAAATGGAGAAGCAGTTCCTGCGCAAGTTTGGCCATCAGCCATGAACCTGCTGCAACGCCTGAGCTTCAAGCACCTGGTGGTGGGCTTCTGCGTATTGGCGCTGGGCATCGTGGTACTGATCTGGTGGCTTAGCGGCGCGGCGTATTTGCGGCCCTATGCCGAGCAGACGGTGATCTTCGGTCAGGGCGGGCTGAAGCTGCCGCCTGAGCTCGCTGGCCCTGGTCTCATTCGCGTTGTGCATTTCTGGGACCGGATTGCCCCTGCAACGCGGAGACCGACGCGCACCTGCGCTATCTGATCGGCCTGCATCGCAATGCCGATGTGGCGTTCTACAGCGTGCAGAAGCCGGGCAGCAAGGGTGAGATCGCGCCGTTCCTGCGCGGGCGGATCAAGCCCTTGCCGGGTATCGAGGGCATGCAATCGCTGCCAGCCAGCCCGGCCCTGGCGATCTGGGATCGCGACGGCAACCTGGCCTATGCCGGCCCTTACAGCGAGGGGTTGGTATGTAATTCCAGCAACAGCTTCGTCGACCGGTGCTCGATGCGCTGACGCAGGGGCGCCAGGTTTCCCTGGCCAGTGGTTTGGCGGTGGGGTGTTATTGCGCCTGGAAGTAGGGGCGCAGGCTGATATGCCCGCAGGTGCCTCGCTTCCCCGGATGCTTGATCGTTTTGGAGAGCGCTCTGTGTAGGAGCCCCGCCTCGGGGCGAAGCTTTGCTGGCACCTGCCAGCCTGTCGCTATTGAAGCCCGATCTACCCTACGCAATCACCTTCAACTTCGGCCAGGTGGCCAGCCAGTTCTTGTCATGTAGGCGCTGTTGGTAGATCTGACTCTTCGCGTTCTGAAAGCGCCCGGCTGGGCGCACGATAAGGCCGAACAGATCCTCCAGGCCGAGCGGCGCGGCGACTTCCAGCCTGTCTTGTTCATCGAGCCTTATGGCCACCGCCGTCGCGGTTTCCGGCCAATGCCGTATCGCTTCGGTAGCCGAGGCGTAAGGCGCATCGCCATTGCGCAGATGCATGCGTGCCTGATTCTTCACCGACCACTGCAGCGATTCGTCCCTGTGGCGCAGCACCGTCTCCAGTTCAGCGTCGCGAGTGGGGGAGGTTTGGCTGCGGTCGAACCAGATCACGTCGATATCTTCTGGCAGCGGGGAGGGCGTGCGTTGGTGTAGGTGATCCCAGACCGCACTGCGTACGAAACCGGCGGCCACCCAGCAATCGGGCAGGTCGAGCTCGCGCACCTGCTGCAGGATGCGCAGGCGCTGTGGGTCCTTGGCAATGAGTGTCTGGAGTAGCGCGGCGAGATTCATGTGCGCAGCCTATCAGCACTGCCAGTTGCTTGCCTGCTCAGTTCATCCAGCGCTTCTGGCTTGCTTCCAGACCACGCAGCCTACTGAGTCGCATGGCACCGATACAGACCTTAAAGGCCAACCCAGTGGTGGTCGGGCGTCGCTTTGCACTAAAGTCCCCAAGCCGGTCGCCGGGACGGATTTTCCCGGCCAGAGATTTTGAGGGAGGCGCTTGATGCGTTTACCGCGCATTGCGATGGCCTGGACGCTGGTAGTGCTGTTGTTGATCGTGGTGGCCTTGCTCGGCATACGCATCGCCGGGCTATCGTCGTTGCCCGAGTTGGAGTCCTGGCATCGCCTGGTGCCGCAGGAGATGGAGGTCAGCGAGCTGGACGCTGCCGACTGGCAGGCCTACCTGGCTGCCGAGGCGACCCTGTTCGAACGCCTGCAGCGCGAACTGATCGAGCCGGTCACGGCCTCCGGCACGGCGCCATACAGCCGCTACGCCAGCGACAGCCCGGTCTACCCCGGCAATCTGCCGCGCGACTGGAATCGTTCCTTCATTCTGCAGCCGCCAGGTCCGGCGCGGGGCGTGGTGGTGTTGTTACATGGCCTGACCGACTCGCCGTACAGCCTGCGCCATATCGCCCAGCACCTGAGCGAACAGGGGCTGCTAGCGGTGGTGCCGCGCATGCCCGGCCATGGCACGGTACCGGCGGCGCTCACTGCTGCGCACTGGGAGCAATGGCTGGCGGCTACCCGCCTGGCCGTGCGCGAGGCGCGGCGCCAAGTACCGGACGGGCCGCTGTATCTCGTCGGCTATTCCAATGGCGGTGCATTGGCGCTGCGCTACAGCCTGGCGGCGCTGGGGGACGGGCAACTGGCCATGCCGCAACGCCTGGTGCTGATCTCGCCGATGATCGGCGTCACCAGCTACGCCCGTTACGCCGGGCTGGCGGCCCTGCCGGCGTTGCTGCCGGCCTTCGCCAAGTCGGCCTGGATGAACGTGCTGCCGGAGTTCAACCCGTTCAAGTACAACTCCTTCCCGGTGCACGCGGCGCGGCAGACCTATGAGCTGACCAGCGAGGTGCAGGCCGCATTCGATGCAGCCGAAACCGATGGCCGTCTGTCACGATTGCCACCGGTGCTGGCCTTTCAGTCGCTGGCCGACAGTACCGTGAGTACACCGGCCGTGGTGCGCCATTTGTTCGAGCGTCTGCCGGACAATGGCAGCGAACTGGTGATCTTCGACATCAACCGCTCGCAGGCGGCCAGCTCGCTGCTGCGGGCGGACATGAGCGGCTTGCTCGAAACCTTGCTGCCACCGGCCCAGCGTGACTACGACCTGACGGTGGTGGGTGTTGCGCAGAGCGGTGGTCGTCAGGTCGAGGCGCGGCGAATCGCAGCCGGCGGGCGTGAGGCGCGGGTGACGCCATTGAACGTCGAATACCCGAGCCAGCTGTTCTCGCTGTCACACGTTGCACTGCCGTTCCCCACGGACGATCCGCTGTATGGCAGCGAACCGACCTCCGAGGAGTTCTACGGCGTAGCCCTTGGCACGCTGGCACCGCGCGGTGAGCACGGCGTGCTGGTGGTGGGGCTCGATAGTTTGCAGCGTATGACGTCCAACCCCTTCTACACCTATTTGCGCGAGCGCATCGACGAAGACCTGTAGGTGGCTCGGTGCGTACGGCGTCCGACCCTAGGGGGCACCGTGCGCACCGAGTGGTTTGAGGGGTTACAACCGGAAACGCCCGACCAGGCCATCGAGTTGACTCGACAGTGCCTGCAAATCGCTGCTGGCCTGGTTGAGCTGATCGGCGATATGGCTGGTGCCGACGGTCAGCTCGTTGATGTCGACGATATTGCGGTTGATGTCCTCGACCACGCTGGACTGCTCCTCGGTGGCAGTGCCGACCTGGATGTTCTGGGCGCTGATCCGGCCGATATGGCTGTTGATCTGCTCCAGTGCTGCCGACGCCTTGCTCGCATATTCCACCACCAGCGCGCTCTGCCGTTGCCCCTCGGCCCTGGCCCGCGCATTTCGCCGCAAGGTGGGGGCGAGTCCCAGCGAGTGGTTGAAGCAGGGCGGTTGAGGGTTGAATCCTGTCGCAATTGTGGTTGTCACCGGGCTCGACCGAAGTGGCGCGATGGTGCATGGTGGCGCCCCATGTTGTCAGCTCCGAGAGTGCGTTTCATGTTCGAAATCCAGCCCATCGACCCCGCCTACTACCGCCAGCAGACCCGCCGCAGCACCGTGGTGATCGCGGTCATCTTCGTGGCGCTGGCCATGCTCTGCGCCACGCTGAGCACGCAGCTGTTCGGCACGCCCGGTGGCGACAACTTCAAATGGAACCTGCTCGGTGTGCTGGCGGGGCTCGGCCTGACCATTGCCCTGGTGCGCCAGCGACTCTGGTCGCGGCCGTTCATGGCGCCGGCCGTTTACGGCTGGCGACTCAAGCGCAGCCTGATGCGTGTCACCAACGTCATGCATCACGTCAAGGCGGGCGTGGCGCAGGGCGATGACAGCGCGATGAAGCTGCTGCGCTTCTACCACCTGGGGGTGACCCAGATGCATCAGCTCGACGGCAACTCCAACGAGCTGAGCCAGATGGTGCGCGAGATCGATAGCCATCGCGAGGCGATGGAGCAGCAGGGGCTGGATATCGAGCAGACGCGGCTCGACCTGGCTTGGCTGGAGCGAGTGAAAGCGTTCAAAGCGACCTGATCAGTTGTCCAGAGATAACTCCTGCATCTGACCTTGCCAGATGCCCTGGCGACGGCGCGCGATCACCAGGCAGTCACCCGTGCCGACCGCGCTTACCACCTGTCGCCCACCGGGCGCCCAGAACGCGCGGCGTCCTGCGCAGACCCAGCGCCGGAAGGACTGCTGTGGTTGGCCATCAACACCCCGAGGGACAGTTCACGGGCATACGCGCCGCGCCCATCGGCTTCGTCGCCGCGATGCTGTTCAACCTGGCGCTGACCTTCCTGTTCTGATGAAAAAAGGTTCTTCGCATAGTTTGGGGAAAGTGCTAGTAAGTACCGGATTGGCAAGTTTGTGCGCGTACCGTTTACTGACTTAGCACTATCCGTTACCGCGTGCGCTGAGCGTTTGGGTTGCGCCCCTTACGGGCGAAACCCATCAGATCAGACGACACGCTAACGAATAGTGTCAAGCCATGGACAGCTAACACGTAATTGCCAGTCCGGTATCAAGCGTATCCTCCCCGCGAGGATGCGAAGAACCTGAAAAAACCGGCATCGAGTGATGCAGGGGCATTATCCCCGCAAGTCCGTCTCGCTATTTCAACCGATAGCGCACCAGCTCATCCTGGCTCAGCAGACGCAAGCGTCCTGGCGCGACCTGGTAGATGTCTTCCGCCAGGCTTACGTCGACACCCATGTCACGAAAGTACCTGGCTGGGCTGAATGGCTGGCTGCCGTGGGCGGCCTGTGCCAGCGCCGAGTCACCTGCGGAGAAGGGTGGTCGGCGCAGGGCAACGTGGCCGTTGACCGTGCGTTTGCTGCCAGCCGCCAGCAAATAGATGCAACTGCCCTGGCACAGGCCGCCTGAAGGCACCAGCGCCTCGAAGCCGGTTTCCCGTAGCAGGCGGCCCATGCGTATGGCCTCCGGGGCGCTGCCGCCGATGCTGTCGAGCAGCACGACCTTGCGCTTGTGCTTGCCCGGGTTGGCGCGCAAGCCAGCCAGCAGCTTCTCGTAATCGCCCGGAACGATCTCTTCGGAAATCTTCACCGCCAGCAGGCCGGCGTTAGCTTCGACTTCCACCTGTGCGTGGGCGGTCAGCGCGGTGAGCAGGCTGGTAGCGACCAGGGCGAATCGTAAACGCTGGGCAATCATTGGGCGGGTTACGCGATAGTGGCTCGGGAGGTAGACAATACCTGCCGGCGCAGCATCTCGCATCTGTCAGATCGCCCCGTTTTTGTGCTGCACCTTCCAGGCCCAGGCGAACAGCAGCAGGCCGCCGATGGCGGTGGCTGCGCCGATGTAGCCGGTGACCGTCCAGCCCATGCCGGCGCTGATGGCCAGACCGCCGAGCCAGGGGCCGAGGGCGTTGGCGACGTTGAACGCGGCATGGTTGGATGCGGCGGCGAGTGTCTGCGCGCCCGTGGCGACGTCCATCAGGTGGGTCTGCAGGGCCGGGCCAAGGGCGATCATGGTGCCCAGGGCGAAGATCGCCGGCAGGATAGTCCACAGGCTGTGCGCGGCGAACGGAAAGGCCAGCAGCACCAGCGTGCTCCAGGCCAGAATCCAGGCCACCGCGCGCAGGCGCAGGCGGTCGAACAGCCAGCCGCCGGCACTGTTGCCGACGATGCAGCCGGCGCCGAACACGCCCATGGCCAGGGGAATCCAGCCGGGGCCGACCTGGGTGACGTGGAGCAGGGTCGGCGCCATGTAGCTGAACACGCAGAACATCCCGGCGAAACCGATGGAGCCGATGCCCAGGGCCAGCCAGATCGGCGCGCGGTTGAAGGCGCGCAGCTCGCCCAAGGGGCTGCTGCGCTGCTCGTGCGGGTCGGCCGGGAGGAAGATCGCGACCATGGCGATGGTGGTGATGGCGATGATGCCGACCAGGGCGAAGGCGTAGCGCCAGCTCATGAACTGGCCGAGCCAGGTGGCCAGCGGGTTGCCGATCAGGATGGCCACGGTCAGGCCGGCCAGCACCCGGCTCACCGCCTTGGCGCGCTTGTGCGGGGGCGCCATGGAGGCGGCCACCAGCATGGCAATGCCGAAGTAGGCGCCGTGTGGCAGGCCGGCGATAAAGCGGAAGATCAGCAGCGGCTCGTAGCTCGGCGCCAGGGCGCTGGCGAAGTTGCCGAGGGCGAAGCAGCCCATCAGCAGCAGAAGCAGGATGCGCCTTGGCAGGCGGGCGCCGAGCAGGGCCAGCACCGGTGCGCCGACCACCACGCCGAGGGCGTAGGCGCTGATCACATGGCCGACCTGCGGCTCGCTGACGCCAAGATCGGCGGCGACGTTGGGCATCAGGCCCATAATGGCGAACTCGCCGGTGCCGATGGCGAAGCCGCCGAGGGCCAGGGCGAGTTGAATGAGAAGGATCGCGCCCGGCGACAGACTCGTCGCGGCGTCGGATGCAGAGTTGTTCATGAGAGACCTGGAAGGGCGAGACGCAAGCGCGCAATTATAATCTCCCAGCGCTTTGCTTGGGTATTGGCCGCCGCTCTATTTCGGGCTTGGAGATGGATGGCCGGCGTCGTTCAGGGCCTTCACGTAGTCGACGAAGGCACGCAGCGGCGCCGGTACGTGACGCCTGCTGTGGTAGTACAGGTACGGCCCGTCGAAGTGTTGCCACCAGTCCTGCATGAAGGGTTGCAACTGGCCGCTGGCGAGGTGCGCCGCGATGTACTCCTCGAAGGTGTAGAGAATGCCGTGACCGGCGCAGGCTGCAGCGATCAGCAGATCCTGCGACGAGCTGACCAGGCGACCCTCGGGGGCGAGACGCAGGGTAGCGAGCGAGAAAATCGTCCAGCAGCTGCGGCAGGATGTGCCGCGCGATCACGCCGGGCACATGCAGGCGTAGTGAGCCGGCCGGGTTCTGTGGATCTTCCTGCAGGTCGTTGAGCGCGGTGTTGATCTCGTCCAGCGCGGGGCGCAGGCGCTCCAGCAGGCGCGCGCCGATTTCCGTCGGCGTCAGGCCGCGGGTGGTGCGGTTGAGCAGGCGCACGCCCAGTTCCTTTTCCAGGCGGCGTACGCAATCGCTCAGGGTGCCTGGCTGGTGGCATTGGTGGGCGCTGCCTGTGCGGCGCTGTGGGGATTGCTCGGTTGGTACCTGGTCGGGCAGGCCGATCAGCGTGGTGCCGAGCAAAAGGTGTCGGCGGCTACCTAAGCCAAGTGCAAGGGAAACGATGCGGGAGTCGGCGGCCGACTCCCGCAACATCATCAACCGCGCGCGGGAATGTTCAGCCCGCGCTGCACCGCCGGGCGGGTGAGGAAGGCATCGAGCACGCGGCGCACGTTGGCGAAGCGTTCGAACTGCACCAGATCACCGGCCTCGTAGAAGCCCACCAGGTTGCGAATCCAGGGGAATACGGCAATGTCGGCGATGCTGTACTCGCCGGTAATCCAGTCACGGCCTTGCAGATGCTGGTCGAGCACACCCAGCAGGCGAACGGATTCGGCGACGTAGCGGTCACGCGGGCGTTTGTCTTCGTACTCTGCACCAGCAAATTTGTGGAAGAAACCGAGCTGGCCGAACATCGGTCCCAGGCCGCCCATCTGCCACATCAGCCATTGAATCGTCTCGTAGCGGGCAGCGGCGTCCTGTGGCAGCAGCTTGCCGGTCTTTTCCGCGAGGTAGATCAGAATCGCCCCGGACTCGAACAGCGCCAGCGGATGGCCATTGGGGCCATTGGGATCGAGGATGGCGGGAATCTTGTTGTTCGGCGCCAGCGAGAGAAACTCGGGGCTGAACTGGTCGTTGCTGTCGAAGCTGACCAGGTGCGGTTCGTAGGGCAGGCCGATTTCTTCCAGCATGATCGAGGCCTTGACCCCGTTGGGCGTGGGCAGCGAGTACAGCTGCAGGCGCTCGGGATGCTGGGCTGGCCATTTGCGGGTGATGTGGAAGGTGCTGAGGTCGGTCATGTGGAGTTCCATGTCGAATGGGCCTAAGAGCCTGTTCACGATCAGATGCGCATCGGCGCTACTGCGTTAAAAATAAGCTGGATCGCCAGCCCGGTCGGAATGCTCATGTACAAAAGTACACTCTGCTTCCTCGCTTGTTTTTGCGGGGCCGCCATCGGCCTTGTATCGCTCTAGCTCGCGAGATCCTGAACAGCCTCTACGAAAGAGGCGATCAGAACACGAGTGGTTGGGGCGCAGGAAATCGATCCAGCTGCTAGTAGTCATCGATTCGAGCGATCCTGCCTGTTTCCTGCGTGCGAGCGAGGCGGTATGGTGGGTTTTTCATCCACCTGGCACGGAACCCATCGGTATGAGCCTGCACGGTACTTACGATCACCAGAACATCTTCGCCCTGATCATTCGTGGCGACTTGCCCTGCTACAAACTCTACGAGGACGACGATGTACTGGCCTTCCTCGATCTATTCCCGCAATCCAAGGGCCACAGCCTGGTGATCCCCAAGCGCGCTGCTGCGCGCAATATTCTGGACATCGACGACGCCAGCCTGGCCAAGGTCATGGCCGTGGTGAAGAAGGTCACCCAGGCTGTCGTCGACGAACTGCAACCCGCTGGTGTGCAGGTGGCACAGTTCAACGGTGCGCCTGCCGGGCAGACGGTGTTCCATATCCATGTGCACGTGATCCCGCGCTTCGAGGGCGAGGGGCTGGGTATTCACGCGGCCACCAAGGCCGACTCGGCCGAGCTGGAAGCGCTGCAGGCACGTCTGGTCAAACGCCTGCAAGGCTGAAGCGACAGTGCCCCGGTTGCGTGATACGACCGGGGCACTGCTGTAGTTCGTGTCGGTGGGCTGAAGCGAAGCACGCCCGGCAGTGCCGACGAGCAGCAGGCGTTCAACGGATGCTTAGCCGTTCTGGCTGCTCAGCCCGCCCCACTCCATGAACCGCACGGCGTGCACTTGACCCTGGCTGTCGCGGTAGACCAGAACGCTGGGCACTACACCGCTCTTGCGGCTGTTGTCGGTGCGCTGCAGAACCTGGTCGATGTCCAGCTGCATGCCGTACTGGTATTCCTGCACTTCCACTTTGGTGTTGACGGGTGCTTTCTCACTGGCGAAGGCCATGGGGGCGAAAGCGGCGAGGAGGGTGGCGTTGAGGGCTGCGAATTTCATCTGGGTAGTCTCCGATTAGTTGCGCCGACTTAGGTGGCGCTGGGTTCGAGAGAGATGAAAACATTGCGCCCTTCATTGCAGAAATCGATGCTTCTGCTAGCGAAAATCGCTGCCATCGATACCTTGCTCACAGACGCGCCAAGCCCAATACTCAGGCGGCATTCATCTGCCCATGGAGGGCTTCATGCGCTCGATCCTCGTCGCTCTACCGCTGTTGCTGCTGGCTGGTTGTTCATCGTTTCGGGGCGACCCCGAGCACATCAAACCGGTACCGGAAGATCGCCTGCTGGCCTTTCAGGAGGCGCAGGCGAACAGTGCGCAGATCGTGGTCAATCGCGACTTCGGGGTGATGGGAGGCGGCTGCTTCGTGGCCATCGAGGTGGATCGCAAGGTCGCTGCACGCATCGGCGTCGGCGAGGTCGCGACCTTCCAGGTGCCGCCCGGCACGCGCGTGGTCGGCATCACCCCGGATCGTATGGACAACACCCTGTGCGGCATGGGCCGCCTGCTGCGGGAGGTGGCTGTGCCGGTGAAAAGTGGGGAGATCCAGTACCTGCGTATCGTCAGCCAGAACAAGGGGGGCTTCGATATCCGCCCGGACAAGCCTTGATCACGTTGCCGCTGTATGAGCGTTCATGTTGAGCGTGACGCTAGCAGGCCGTTGAAAAGCTAACTACGTTGCCATTGCTGCGTTAAAAACAGCCTCGCGTGCGAGCCCAGTCAAAATGCTCATTTACAACACGTAAAGTCGGACGCGACCCCGGTCGTTTTTCGGCTGTTTTTGCGGGGCCGCCATCGGTATTGCACTGGCTGCCTCGCCTACGTTTTTCAACGGCCTGCTAGGGTCTGTTGCCGTTTCGTCGCGGCCGTGCGCGAAACGGCAACAGACCCTAGGCGGTTAGTATTCCCTGCATCACAACAGGGAGCATGAACATGAATGGACTGCTGATAGCCATCGTCGGGGCGGGTACCGCGGGGCTCGCCACGCCGCGCCCCAGTGCGCCTAGGAGGCCCGGATGAAACTGCCCGCCAGTCTGTTGGCCGTGGCCCTTGCCGCCTGCGCGCACGCGCAGGCCGGTGCGGCGCCGCAGCAGGTCAACCTGTATATCTGGAGCGAATACCTGGCCCCGGACACCCTGGCTTCGTTCGAAGAGAAGACCGGTATCCACGTGGTGGTCGATCACTTCGATTTGCTGGAAACCGTGGAAACCAAACTGCTCACCGGCGGCAGTGGTTACGACCTGGTGCTGACTGCCGGCCAGCACCTGAGTCGGGCCATCGCCAGCGGTGCGTTGCGTGAACTGGACAAGACGCAGCTGCCGCACTTCGCCGGGCTCGATGACGAGTTCACCCAGCACATGGCCAAGTTCGACCCGAGCAATCGCTACGCCGGACTCTACGTCTAGGGCACCACCGGTTTCGGCTACCAGGAGCAGGCTATTACCCAGCGCATGGCCGATGCCCCGACCGATAGCTGGGCGATGCTGATGGACCCGCAGGTGGTGGCGCGTTTCGCCGACTGCGGGGTGAGTTTGCTCAATGATCCCAACGAGGTGTTCGCCGCAGCGTTCCGCTACCTGGAGCTGGATATCAACCGGCAGAATCTCGATGACTTGAAACAGGCCGGGGCCCATCTGGCCAAGGTGCGACCGTTCATTCGCTACTTCGACAATGACCGCAACCTCAGCGACCTGGCCAACGGCAACACCTGCCTGGCCATTGCCTGGAATGGCAACGTCGCCATCGTCGCGGCACAGGCCGAGCAGGCCAACAAGGACTTCCAGCTGAGCTACCGCATCCCGCGTGAAGGGGCTTTGCTGTGGTTCGATGCCATGGTCATCCCGCGTGACGCGCCGCACCCGGAGGCCGGGCTGGCGTTGATGGACCACCTGATGACGCCCGAGGTGATCGGCGCCATCAGCAACAGCATCTACTACGCCAATGCGGTATCGGCGGCAGATGCCTTCGTCGATCCGGCGCTTCTCGCCGACCCCGGCACCTATCCGCCGGCCGAGCTGCGCGCCACGCTGTACGCCAAGAATGGCAACAGTCGCGAGTTCAACCGGGCGCTGACCCGTGGCAGGCTCCAGATGTACTGATGATGGGATTCGAGGCGCCAGTCTGGATTGACGTAGCAGCGCACGTCGATTCCGCCGCTGACCAGCCAGCGTTGAACGCGCAGACGCGTAGCACCAGCATCTCTGCACGGCGGCCGACCTTCTGCACCAGGCACATTTGCAGAACGTAGAGAATCCCGCCCGTAGCCTGGCCATCGACGATCTTTATCATCGGCATGGCCCAGCTCTCGGTCACCGAGAAGCGCAGTGGGCGCTGCTCCTCGGCCGAGGCTGCGAGGCACAGCAGAAGCAGAGCGGAAAGCGAAAGGCGCATGCGCTTACCGGTTCAAGACGTTAAGCGATGCCGCCCCGAGCTTGGCCGTAGCGGACTGGGCGACGGCCGCTCAGGCCGGTGCCGGCTCGAAACTGTCGGCGCGCGCCATGCGCCACATGCGCTCGTAGAACTCCCCTGCGATCTGGCCGCTGAGCAACTCGCCCGGCGCGAGAAACACGTGCTGTTGAGCGAACAGCTTGATCTCGGTAGCCGACATGCGCTGCACCAGGTGCTTGGCATCAATCTGCGCCGGGTGGTCGAGGCCGGCGGCGGCGAGCATTTCGGCCAGCGCCTTGAGCGTGTTGCGGTGGAAGTTGTAGACGCGCTGGGCCTTGTCTTCGACCACCAGAGCGCGCTGGCGCAGCGGGTCCTGGGTCGCCACGCCAGTGGGGCACTTGTTGGTGTGGCAGCTTTGGCTCTGAATGCAGCCGATGGCGAACATGAAGCCGCGCGCCGAGTTGGCCCAGTCGGCGCCGATAGCCAGCACGCGGGCGATGTCGAAGGCACTGACGATCTTGCCGCTGGCGCCAAGCTTGATCTTGTCGCGCAGGTTGCTGCCGACCAGGGTGTTGTGCACGAACAGCAGCCCTTCGCGCAGCGGCACACCGAGGTGATCGGTGAACTCCAGCGGCGCCGCGCCGGTGCCGCCTTCCTTGCCGTCGACGACGATGAAGTCGGGCAGGATGCCAGTCTCCAGCATGGCCTTGACGATACCCATGAACTCCCAGGGGTGACCCAGGCAGAACTTGAACCCCACCGGCTTGCCGCCCGACAGCTCACGCAATTGCGCGATGAACTGCAGCAGCTCGACCGGCGTGGAAAAGGCGCTGTGGCGCGACGGCGAAACGCAATCCTCGCCCATGGAAATGCCGCGGGTGTTGGCGATCTCTTCGGTGATCTTGTGCTTGGGCAGGATGCCGCCATGGCCCGGCTTGGCGCCCTGGCTGAGCTTGATCTCGATCATCTTCACCTGCGGGCTGGCGGCCTGAGTGGCGAATCGCTCGGGGTTGAAACGGCCGTCCGAGGCGCGGCAGCCGAAGTAGCCGCTGCCCAGTTCCCAGACCAGATCGCCGCCGTGCTCGCGGTGGTAGGGGCTGATGCTGCCCTCGCCGGTGTCATGGTAGAACTCGCCGAGTTTCGCTCCTTCGTTGAGGGCGCGAATGGCATTGGCGCTGAGCGAGCCGAAACTCATCGCCGAGATGTTGAACAGGGAGGCCGAGTACGGCTGGCTGCATTGCGGCCCGCCGATCTCCACGCGAAAGCTGCGTGGATCGCTCAGCGGCGCCGGGCGCATCGAGTGGCTGATGAACTCGAAACCGTTCTGGTACACATCACTCAAGGTGCCGAAGGGTTTGTCAGCGCCTTCGTTCTTGGCGCGGGAATACACCAGCGAGCGCTGGGCGCGGGAGAAGGGCAGTTGCTCAGCGTCACCTTCGAGCAGGTATTGGCGAATCTCCGGGCGAATGCCTTCGACCAGATAACGAATGTTGCCGAGGATCGGGTAGTTGCGCCGCACTGCATGGCGCGTCTGTAGCAGATCGCCGATGCCGATCAGGCTGAGCACGCCGCTAAGCAGGGTGAACGGCCACAGCCATTCATGGCCAAGGAAAGGCACGCTGGCCAGGGTGAACAGCACGCAGAAGGCGAAGAATGCGTAGCGGCTGAGCAGGGAGAGGTTCATGCAAGCTCCAGGTGCGCGGATCGAGATAAGACTTTAGACCAAACGGCTATATTAGGTCATGTTCTGTCCACCTAGACACTCTCAAGGGCTGAGGACGAACCCCCTCGCCCTGTGGCACACTCAGTGGCCCGGAGCCAACCGTCGCAAGAGCTTGGCCCAAGTCTCCCGATTTTCGGCCTGCGCCATTGTCGCCGGCCTACTGCCTGAGGCCGCCAGCGGCCGAGAAGAGGAATGAGCGTGCATAACGTCGTCATCAGTGGTACCGGCCTCTATACCCCGGCCAACAGCATTTCCAACGACGAGCTGGTGGCATCCTTCAATGCTTATGTGCAGCAGTTCAACGCCGATAATGCCGAGGCCATCGCCCGCGGTGAGGTGGAGGCGCTGAGCGAGTCCAGCAGCGGCTTCATCGAAAAAGCCTCGGGCATCAAGAGCCGTTTCGTCATCGACAAGGAAGGCATTCTCGATCCGCTGCGCATGGTGCCGCGTATCCCTGAGCGTTCCAACGAAGAGTGGGGCATCCTCTGCGAAATGGCCGTGATCGCCGCCAAGGAAGCGCTGCAGCGCGCCGGCAAGACCGTCGCCGATATCGATGGGGTGATCGTCGCCTGCTCGAACTTGCAGCGCGCTTACCCGGCGGTAGCCATCGAAGTGCAGGCTGCGCTGGGCATCCAGGGCTGGGGCTACGATATGAACGTAGCCTGCTCTTCGGCCACCTTCGGCATCCAGGCCGCAACCACCGCGATCCAGACCGGTCAGGCCCGCGCCATCCTCATGGTCAACCCGGAAATCTGCACCGGTCACCTCAACTTCCGTGACCGCGACAGCCACTTCATCTTCGGTGATGCCGCCACTGCGGTGATCATCGAGCGTGCCGACCTGGCCACCTCCCTGCACCAGTTCGACGTGGTCAGCACCAAGCTGCTTACCCAGTTCTCCAACAACATCCGCAACAACTTCGGCTTCCTCAACCGCGCGGCGGAAGAGGGTATCGGTGCCAGGGACAAGCTGTTCGTGCAGGAAGGCCGCAAGGTGTTCAAGGACGTCTGCCCGATGGTCGCCGAGCTGATCGCCGCACACCTGGCGGAAAACCAGCTCAACGTCAGCGACGTCAAGCGCTTCTGGCTGCACCAGGCCAACCTCAACATGAACCTGCTGATCGCGCGCAAACTGCTCGGCCGCGACGCCGAGCCACATGAGGCGCCGGTGATTCTCGACACCTACGCCAACACCAGCTCGGCCGGCTCGGTGATCGCCCTGCACAAGCATCAGGACGACCTGCCGGCGGGCAGCCTGGGTGTTCTAAGCTCCTTTGGCGCCGGTTATTCGATCGGCAGTGTAATTTTGCGCAAGCGTTGAACTCTCTGTAGGAATGCCTGGCGCGTACGCAGAGTCTGATCGTGCGCGCAAGGCCCTACCCATGGGAGTTCTATGTCCGATACCGAACTGTTGGATCGTCTGCTCGCCGGTGAGCAGACGGCCTATCGCGAGCTGGTAGCTCGCTATCAGGGGGCGATGCGCGCGGTGGCTTACGCCATCGTCGGCAGCCGCCACGCCGATGAGGTGGTGCAGGATGCCTGGCTCGCCGTGGTGCGCAGCCTGGCAGGCTTTCAAGGGCGCTCCAGTCTTAAGACCTGGCTGCTGACCATCACCGCCAATACTGCCAAGACCCGTCTCAAGCACAACCGTCGCGAGGTGCTGCTCGACGACCTGGCCGCGCCCCATGGCACGGTGGGTGACGAGCGTTTCGCCGATGGCGGCCACTGGCTGCTGGCGCCCCATGCCTGACATCAGGACAGCCCCGAAGCGCTGCTCACCGAAGACGAACTGCGCGAGTGCCTGGAACACACATTGGCCAGCCTGTCCGAGTTGCAGGCCAGCGTGCTGGTGCTGCTGCACCGGGCACGCCCTATAACGCCTTCTGGTTTAGTTGTAGTTTAAAGTTTTGAGTGGTCGCGCAGCGGTTTTGTACAAGGCCTGGCCGAGGCCAACTTGGTGTTGCTGATTAGCGCTTCTCCACTACCTCTTTGCTCGAACCATGTTGTTTTAATTGATCCTGCTGGCCTAGTTCAGCACACCAGCAATCACATCATCCACACTACTGGCTCGACCGAAGCGCAAGCTGGCCTCATCGGTTGCAAGCAGTTTGAAATGAGCGGTGCCGCAGTCGATCTTCGCTTGCTCAATAGGGCGAAGGTCATCATTGAACAGGCTGCTTTTGGTTTCCACTACAAAGTAGAGGCGTTCGGCGCCGTCTTGCTCAACCAGTATTGCCCAGTCGGGGTTGTAATTGCCGAGTGGGGTAGGGATGCGGAA